>NZ_JALKVM010000035.1:0-4106 GCF_057440575.1 Johannesbaptistia floridana | reverse complement strand
TTTTGTGGTGTCTAGCTTCTAGCTTACGAAAAATTTTAGAACGAAACAGCCCTGCAACGACTACCAATTTAAACGAGGTGTGAAAAAGTGATTTCTCTACATTAGTTCTTCATCCTCAAATGATTTAACAATCACCTCTTCTAGGAGAGGAGAGAGATTGTTATTCAGACGTCCGGCGCGAATAAACTCAGCGTAAGTGTCTGCTTCAATATCAATAAGTTTTTGATTAGTTTGTTCAATAGTTATATTTCTCACATTTGGGTGTTCTTGACGTAGTTTAATGAGTTGCTGCTCAAAGCTTTTGATTTGACCTTCTACAAGTGTATTCTGATAATTATAATATTCTTGATCATATTCTTGTAAGATATTTATCTGTTTTAAGTAATCAGAAATCCTGCGGAAAGCTACCAAACGAGCGGTCAATTCTGTATACTCTTGAGTAATGGCTTGATCGCTGCCGATTAAATTTAGCTTTTGTAGTAATAGTTTAGTAGTCAACCCTTGTATAATCAGGGTGAATAAAACCACACCAAAGACTGTTTCGATAATTTCTTGTCTACCAGTAATGAGTACTGGTACACTCAAAGCTAGAGCAATGGATACCGAACCTCGTAAGCCTCCCCACCAAAGTACAGTTTTATCCTGCCAACTAATAGGAGTTTTACTGATGGCGTCACTTATAGCACCCAGGATAAATATACTAGCTAATCTGGTGATGAGTACAGAGGCTATAGCCAATCCAATTAAACCAAAACGATCCATCAAAGCGTCGATTTGAATCTGGTCTCCAATCAGCAAAAATACGATTGAATTAACGAAAAAAGCAATAAAATCCCAAAAATCAGACACTAACAGACGAGTACGGGGATTCATGCCAATACGAGAGCCAAAATTACCCAAAATTATCCCTACACTCACTACAGCGATTACGCCAGAACCACCTAACTCTTCTGTAATTAAATAAGTACCATAGGCGGAAACCAGAGTCAAAGACTGTTCCACGAGAGGTAAATCAAAGCGCTGGGTTAAAAAAGAGATACCAAAACCGATTAAGGTGCCTACGCCTAAACCGATACCAACTACCGCTAGAAAACGAGCGATGGTTGAGGGGATAGAAAAATCAGTTGTGCCCAAAGGAATGCCTACTAGTAACAAAAAGGCTACTACAGCAACCCCATCATTAAAGAGACTTTCACCCTCCATTAATACTGTTAATCTCTTACTAGCACCTAATTCTCGAAACAGTGCAATTACCGAAACAGGATCTGTAGCTGATAAACTTGCTCCTACTAATAAAGCTGTACTCAATGGCAAGGGTGTAAAGTAACTTATAGATAGACCTATACCTAAAACAGAAATAATTACCCCCACAATAGCAAAAAGAGTAATTGGTAACCAATCTTTTAGTAAAGAGCGCCAGCGAATATTCCAAGCGGCTTCAAAAAGCAGAGGTGGTAGAAATATTTCCAGAATTAACTCAGGAGATAAATTAACTAATCTAATATCGACAAAAGCTAACCCCAGTCCCACAATTACTAACAGTAGAGTGTAGGGGATTTGACGAAACCAGCTAAATATACGTGAAACAGTTGCCACACTTAGAGATACAGAAAGAACAATCAAAAATTGTTCCAGATTCTGTTTAATTAAGACTTCACTTCCAGTAGATTCTAAACTCATAGATAATAAAAGTACTTTTAATAATTAATGATAATAAACTCTATTGAGCTATTTTTCCACAGGGTAGCGAAACCGCATAAATACACTCCAAAATAAAAATAAATATAACTTTCATAATTTTATTGGTAAAAGCTATGTCACGAGTTATTCTTAAAACATTTTTAATTTTAGTTTAAGTTAAATTCTTAAGTTAGCGGTTTGAGTTTCCTGAAAAGATAAGTTGGCCGAATGAGAATTTAACAAAACTTGTAATTGAGCAATACCTTTTTTTAAATGACGAGTCACAGTCATTGGACTAGTGCCAATACGCTTGGCCACTTCTTTTCTTGATAAATCTTGTAAATATACCCACTCAATGGTTCTTCTGGTTTTTTCTTCTAGTTGATTAATTGCACCTTGTAAATGTAAACGTTCTTCTTCTCTGAGTTGTAAAGCTTGTTCATGAGGGTCTGGAAGAATATCCCCAATACTAACTGAAGAATTAATCATTTGACCCACCATTAAATCTAGGCTAATAGTTAGGCGATTTTGAAAAGCTTGTTGACACTCGTTCCATTCTTTGAGACTCACTCCTAACATCTTAGCGATTTCTGCATCTTTAGGAATATTTCCTTCTTGATTGCCTAGTTGATTCCGCAGTTTCTTACCTCTACGAGATAGCTCTTGCCAACGGCGGGGAATCTTAACCATGTTACTGGAGTCTCTTAAATAGTGGAGGATGTCACCACGTATGTAGGGAATGGCGAAGGAACTAAAGGCACACCCTAAAGTTGGATCAAAACGTTCAATTGCTCTAATTAACCCTAAATAGCCAATTTGCTCTAAGTCTTCATAGGGTTCAGCACATTGTTTGCTAACACTATAGGCCACTTTTTTTACTAGGCCCAAATTAAGTTTTACTAGTTGATTCCGTACTTTTACGGATGGCTGACGAGAGTAGGCTATGAATAATTCCAAGCTTTTGGTATTTAGGGTTATAGTATCCATCGTTCCACCATTATTTAACACTTAAGTATTATTCTGCAACTGACTCGCGTTGAATACCATGTTCAATACACGGAAATGTTAATTACCCTTGGTGGTTATTCAGAATAATTACGTATTCTCATATCAAAGCACCAGAACTTATGTACTAAATTAACCTCAGAAAAAGTTCATTTCTCTTTACCCTAAGATCTTACAAAGGTCAACCAATTTTTAAGCGTTGAGCATTAATTCTTTAACTCATTACTTCAAGACTTCAAGACTTCAAGACTTAACCACCACAAATAACTTTGGGTAAAGATGCAAGATCTGAGTATTTATGGGGCTAAATACAGTTGAAAAATATCTACTCATTACTGCTGAAATTCTCTGATTTGATTAGCTAAGTAGCCATAATGGGTAATTTTTAGTAAGTTGACAATTAGGGACAAAGGGATAATTAAGACATAATTACTGTGTGTTCCACCTTGATTATAAGTCGTTTAGTGCGCTATCAGAGAAAGTCTCGACCAACTATTGTTTAGCAATGATATATAGCAGTTCCCTTTCTTGTGAGGTACAAAGGTTATCCTTTTGAGGCAGGAGGCACCGAGGCACGGAGGCAGGAGAGGCTCCGAGTTAGGTACAACCTCATGAGTCCTTTGCAATGATATAATATTGATACTTAAGTAGTTGTTAATGATGGTGATAAAAAAATCTAATACCCTAAGTTATGTCAAAGCATTGCCAACACCAATAAACGAGTTAAATGCTTTGGGCTTTACTAGTTTTGAGATGTTTTTAACAGCTTATGAGCCTATTTATAGAGAAGCAGTTTGTGAAACAGTAAATCATCTAATAAACTGTCAGGGTGATTATTGTCCCATCGAAAAGAAATGGTTAAATAAAGTAAAGTTTGACCAATCAAAATGGAACAGTTACTTACAAAATAAATACCAACTTTTAAAGCGTCACGCCAATGGAATAATAGCAGACGCCCAAGGACAAGTAGGTTCAGCAATTGAATCTAGAAAAGACTATATAAAACAACTAAAAGGTAAATTACAGTCAGCACAAACTTGGTTAAAACGTAAAGTAAAACTAATTAAACAAACCAATAAATTTTACACTAAAACTAAGAAAGTAAAAGGGAAAAAGGTTTTAAATTGGACCAACTCCCGACATAGCTGTAAAATGCCTTTGTCCACTTCATTAAAATTTAAAAAGACAAACTTAAATCATCTTCGTTTCTTAGTTCATAATAAAAAGCGTTATGTAGAGCATTTAAAAAAGAAGATAGCTCGGTTAAAAATAAGTACTATAAGAGTTTGTGTGCCTAGAGGAAACGTATTTGTAGTAGGGTCACGCATATGAAACCTGTGGCAATCAAATATCTCAATGGGATGGCAATATTCTGAAATTTAGAGTGCCGCCAATTTTAGCAGATAAATTTGGCTTATACG
>NZ_JALKVM010000034.1:0-31014 GCF_057440575.1 Johannesbaptistia floridana | reverse complement strand
CTATCTCTGAAACCCCAGTAACAGCAACACCAGCAACAGATACTATCTCTGAAACCCCAGTAACAGCAACACCAGCAACAGATACTATCTCTGAAACTCCAGTAACAGAAACACCAGAAACCGATACTATCTCTGAGACTCAAGCCAGAGAAATACCAGAAACCGATACTATATCTGAGACTCCAGTCACAGAAACACCAGCAACAGATACTATCTCTGAAACTCCAGTAACAGAAACACCAGCAACCGATACTATCTCTGAAACTCCAGTAACAGAAACACCAGCAACCGATACTATCTCTGAGACTCAATTGAGAGAAATACCAGAAACAGAAATAAAATCAGTATCTTTTGATAATGAAACATCTCAAGAAGACAAAGACAAAAATTATTAATAAAAAATAGAAATAAGCCTTGAAACTGCGGCGATCGCCCTTTTGAGTAATGAGTAATAAGTAATGAGTTTTGAAGTAAGAAGTTTTGAAGTTTTGAAGTAATAAGTCTTGAAGTCTTGAAGTCTTGAAGTAATAAGTTTTTAAAGTATTTATACTTACTTTTTTGAACCAAAAAACCTTTTTTTATATTTATCGCATTTTTTTAGGGAAATGATATAATTTAGCTAAAAAAACTTCTGAAACTGACTCTCTCGACATTATGGGGTAAATTGTATTTTTCGTTACACTTTCCTCACTGTTCGTGAGTTCCCTATACCCTATAAAAGATAAATGATTTGATAGGATAATTTATAACAGTCGCCATCACTAAAAACAAGTTAAATTGCTTGGAAAAAATTGAATGTCACAATCAAATAATAAATCCAATGAATTGCCCGATTACCAAATAGAATTGGCTAAAGAGCGGAATCGGATTGCTGCTGATCGCACCCTTTTAGCATGGATTAGAATCACTATATCTTTGATTGGGATTGGTTTTTTAATAGAAAGAAGCATCACAAAACTTTATTCGGGTTTAGGAATTGAACCAGCAACCACATTAATTTTAGTTGAAATTTTAAGTCCCTTATTTATAGCCCTAGGTACCATATCAATAATTACCGCAGCTTTAGATTATCAGGGAGAAATCAAACGCCTACAACAAACTGAATACTCTTATCAACCGCGTATGTCCCTAGGGATAATTGTTGCTATTATCTTAATTATTATTGCATTGAGTATCTTTGTTTCCATTTTAAGAAAACTTCTGTGAAATACGGCTCTTTTACTATTATGGGGAAAGCGCTATAAAAATGAACCCATCTTCTCATAAAAAAATTACTGGTCAAACCAATGAATTAGCTAAAGAACGCAATCGCGCTGCCGCAGAGCGTACCATGGCTTCTTGGATTCAAAACTGTGTTTCTTTAATTGGTATTGGTTTTGGGATTGAGCAAATTGTTACAGCTTTAGAGCAAAAGTTTCCAGGTAATAATCCTTTAATAACTATAGAGTTAGCTTATCTGATTAGTTTATTATTAATTGCTTTTGGGATTATATTATTAATAACGGTTATTATTCAACATTATCTTCATACTAGTTATCTTAGACGAGATGACTATTTTTTAAGTCCTAGTAATCGCCTAAACCTGTTTGTCAGCTCTAGTATTGTTATTTTTGGTTTAGTCGGTATATTAATTATTTTCCTGGGTATTCAAAGTTAAGATTAAAATAAGACTTGAACACTTTTATTTTAATTTTACTAGATGACAAATTTTAATCCTGGAACGGAGCTTGCCAAAGAGCGTAATAGAGCCGCTGAAGAAAGAACTTTAATGGCTTGGATTCGTACTTCTTTGACTTTAATTAGTTTTGGCTTTGGTATTGATAGCATTGTTTCTATTCTCGCTCAAGAGTTCGGTGGTGCTATTAACACAGTGCGGCTATCTCGTATTTTAGGAGTTTCTTTTATTGCTTTGGGAACTTTTGCCATGTTAGCAGCAGCCCTTGATTATCGTTATCAACTGAGAAAAATTCAACGTAATGATTTGTTATATCAATCTAGAAAATCACCTACTTTAATTGTGGCGTATTTTTTGGCTGTTTTGGGAACAATAGCTTTTTTCGGTGTTATTATCGGTTCCTTTATTTAACTAAAGTTACTTATAGATTACATTTTCTCCTGTATTTTTGAACAGAAATGTTGAGCGCAGTCCCCATCTAAAATCTATCTGATTTAGATGGGGTTAGCGAAACCAATAAATAAAGGCGCAGCACATTATCCTTCTGGTTGTTCTTGGTTCTGTACATACTCAATAAGACGATCTAAAGGAGCAGGTGTACCGACAGTAATAAGAGCATAACTACTAGACCAAAATTGAGGTTTAGACCCCCAATAAAATTGAGATAAATGTTCTTGGTATTCCGAACGCAAACGACGAGAAGTTACCGTTTTTATATTATTAACTAATTTAGAAAGTTCAACAGAAGGATGAGTTTCAAATAAGATGTGAATATGGTCGGCTTCCCCTCCAAATTCAATAAAATCACATTCCCATTTGGCGAAAAGTTCTCTTAAGATTAAATTCATTCTTTCAAGAATATCTGCATTAAGGGATTTTCGACGGAACTTAGTCACTAATACTAAATGGTAAATTAGGCGAAATGCGCTATTACTGCGGGTCTTGAGGGGAAGTTTCATTTGACTAATTAAACAAGTAACTAATTGACCAATTTCAGTTTAGTTGCTAGACTAATGTATAGTCAATAAGCTTTTTGCTAGAGATGAGTCGTCCACAAGCTAAAAAAAGAACTAAAAATAAAAAAGCCAAAGGAGATACTTTAATTCGTACTGATGTCTGGAAGTTAAAAGCAACATCAGTGCAAAAGAAACTAATGCAGTTGACAATTACCGAATATAGAAAATTTTTATTTCCTTTGGTAATTATTGTTAATGCTCATTGGACTCATCTCATCACCTTGACCGATAAAGAAAGGGTAAATTGGATAGAAAAAGCCATTCATATTACTAAGGAAAATCCCAATCCTAAGTATCGTTATTATCAAAAAGTTATTGCTAAATATCCATCATTTCGCAAGTTCCCTAGTTATTTACGAAGAGCAGCAATTGCTGAAGCATTGGGAATAGTATCAAGTTTTCAAACTCGTTACAGAGAATGGCAATCAGGGGCGAGAAAACATAAGTTTGTTCGACCGCCTAGTTTGACAGCAATGTGTCGCGCCTATCCTGCTTTATATAAAGGTCAACAGATAAAGTACAACGAGAATTATCAAAGTGCTGACCTTAAAGTTTGGGGTGGTTCAGATTGGGTTTGGTTAACTGATATTCCCATTAAACGGCATGGATTGAATCGACACTTAACAGTAGGAAATGAGTTGAAATCACCAGCCTTAGTTGTCAATCGAAAAAGTTGCCAGTTGTCGATGCCAGTAAAAGTTAAACCAATAAAAAAGGAGGATTCAGATTATGTTTGTTCCGTAGATTTAGGGATTAATAATGCAGCAACTTGTGCCATTATTGGACGAGACGGTACTGTAAAGGCTCGGAAATTTATTAATCCGGCTAGAGACATAGACCGTCGTAACAAGCGCAGATTAAT
Organism: Johannesbaptistia floridana; assembly: GCF_057440575.1. Classification (NCBI taxonomy): domain Bacteria; kingdom Bacillati; phylum Cyanobacteriota; class Cyanophyceae; order Chroococcales; family Cyanothrichaceae; genus Johannesbaptistia; species Johannesbaptistia floridana. Next base: position 27,461 of record NZ_JALKVM010000034.1, on the reverse strand, counting down.
TATAGCCAAAAAATCAAAACAAACTCATCACAAGACCGGAGAAAAATTGTCTCAAGGCTTTTGTCGAGGACTTTACCGTAAATCTAGTCAAATAAATTTAGAGATTTCTCGTAAAGTAGCTAGGCAAATTATTGAGTTTGCTCAACTTCATAAGGTTAAAGTAATTGTCATCGAAAACTTAGCAGGATGGAAAGCTAAGGCAGGAAAGAAAGGCACTTTAATGAGACAGAAGTTTCATTTATGGTGTCATCAAAAAATTGTCGAGATTTTAAGTAACCGATGGACAGAGTTAGGGGGAAATGTGCAAACAATTAACCCTAAATATACCAGTGCCTATGCCTTTGATGGAAGTGGGAAAGTTAAAAGGGATAAAAAGAATTATTCTTTGTGTGTTTTCCCCTCTGGTAAACAGTATAATGCCGATTTATCCGCTTCATATAATATCGGGGCTAGGTATTGGTATTCTGTCTTAATTGGTGAGGGGCTGTCCTTGGAGGTTTCCTCCAAGGCTTGTAAGCCCCGTGATCAATATTTTTCTAGGGTGTACGAAAGCAAAAGTTCTTCCGGCACACAGCGAACGCCTGTAACTCTGGGGACATTGAGAAGTTTGTATGCTTCTTGATGCGAATGAATCCCCATCCATAATCTTCGATTTGGATGGGGTGCGTTCAAGGATAAAATCAGGCGTAGGTATTTTTTCCCAATTCCGAATTCCTGTAGACGGCCTCACTCCTTCTTTCTTTGATAATTTCGATACCTGAGGTCTAAATAACAAAAGCTATAGTGTTTTTATGATATTATATTTAAATAAAATCAACTGTAGTTAATTACATTGTTGTTTTTAACTTGCTCTTTTAACTTAAAAATAATCATCTAAAATTCTTAACAGGAATCAATTATTAAGATGTCAAACCAAGAATTACCAACTCGGGGACAGTTAGAACGTGAGTTATCACAAAAAATCTACGCATTTTACCGACAAAAATTGCAACAAAATCCTTCTAAAATAATTTCTCAAATTTTAGAAAAAAAATAGTCATAATCATAGAAGAATCTATTAGCAATACTGAAAAAATTTTAATTGAGCAGGGTCAAACAAAATTAGCCAAGGAAGTTCGGGATAATCTTGATTTCAGCCTTAAATCAGAACTTCAAGAACTCATCAAAGAAGTCACTGGTGTTAAAGTCATTGATATTCTTACAGACGCAACCTTGAAAACCGCTAGAACGGGTATAATCATCATCTTAGATAGTATGCCTGAAATTCGTAGTAACAAGTAGTAGCTGGGGAAGGTTATTATTTTTCCTGTCTTATTTTGCTGCTAAATTTTTCAGCAGGCTATGCTTAAATGTTTGATGATTATTTTTTCTAAATCATTGATTAAAAAAGGTTTAGTTAAATAACTATTAAAACCTGCTTTCTTGATCAAATGATGATATTCATTTTGCACCAAACCTGTAACTGCTATTAAGGGAATTTTAGCAGTTCGTTCATTTTGCTTAAGCTGATAAGCTAAGTCTATACCGTTTATTTCTGGCATGACAATATCTAGCAAAATTAAATCAGGTAAATATTTATTGGCGATAGAATATAAATTGCTACTGTGTAAAACCTTAATATGATTTACATTTAAAAACTGTAAGGTATAACTAACTAGTGAGAGATTGTCCTCATCATCATCAGCTACTAATACTAAAGGTTTAGAGTCAGATTTATTTGGGTAGTAAGTAATATTGCTGTTTTGATCCATACTTATTTATTAGAGTAGATGCGAGTATGAAGCATTCTCTAAAAGGATAACTGGGTATTCTCAGTAAGATTGGCTCAAATTCTTTTTGCTAGGTCAAGACTTCTTGCTTAATTAAGGAATAAATTTACTTGAGCTAACTTTTTATTTGTTATTATCATATCACATATTCAAAAATATTTAGAAGATTTAACCATAAATTTGGCTCAATCTTGACTAAATTAAACTATTTAACTAAACCTGCGCGTAAGGCTCTAACTGCTGCCTGAGTGCGATCATCAGCACAGAGTTTGTTGAGAATATGACAAACGTGTGTTTTAACGGTGCCTACAGTGATAAATAGTTTTTCGGCAATATCAGCATTACTACATCCTGATACTATCAATTCTAAAACCTCCAACTCGCGGTCTGTAAGAGGATAGCTTTCTAAAACTTGCTGATAAGTGGGGTCTAAGGTATTGATTGACTGAGTGGCGGTATTTGCTGTGTCAACAGATTGCCCGGAAGAATTTTGCTTTGCCTGTTGCTTGTTTTTAGCTTGTTTGAGTACGATTTGAGCGATCGCCGGGTCTATCCAAGAGTTACCTTGGTAAGTTTGATAAATAGCGTTGACTAAATCATCCATATCCACATTTTTTAAACTGTAGGAGTCGGCACCTGCTGCGAAAGCTGCCATCACTGATTCTTCGCTATCGTGCATACTCAGAATCATTACCTTAGTTACTGAATCTTTTGACGCCGAATCTTTTGACATTGATTTGATTTTTTGAGTTACTTCAATCCCATCTATATCAGGTAAGCCGATATCAACCAAAGCTATATTAGGTTGATGCTGGTTAATTTTATTAATTCCTTCCCTGCCATTAGCGGCGCTGTCAACTACTTCTAAATCTGAATATTGCTTGAGGGCTGCACAGAGACCTATTCTACTCAAGTCATGGTCTTCTATTAAAACTATAGTGATTTTATCCATATCGATTAATTAACATTCCTTTTCATAATATCTAGATATATTTATTCTATGTCTTTTTGTTGAGTAATCTTTAAAGATTATGTAAATTTATCTGTTCAATTTCATCTAACTCTAGATTGAGAGTTAATATTAGTTTAAAATCCTACCTCAGATAGATGTTTTAGAATAAATATCAACTTTAACTAGGTGAGAGAGAAAGTAAATTAATATAAAAGGATTTACTTTGACTTGAAACCTTTGAATTGACACTGTTATAGACCTATAAATAGGTTTTTGTCTTACTTGAAATATAAATGTTATTGATTTACTCCCAAGATAGTTTTTCAATCCTCTCGTTAATGCCCCACGGCGCTTGTTATCTATGGAAACCAGGTTTAGTAGGGTTACATTCGATTAGCAATGGTTTGATAGCCTTAGCTTATTTTTCTATTCCCATTAATTTAAGCTATGTTCTCTATAAGCGATCAGACACACCTTTTAATGAGATATATTGGCTATTTGCAAGTTTTATCATCTTTTGTGGTCTTGGTCATCTTTTCGATATTTGGACATTGTGGCATCCAGATTATTGGATTGCTGGTGCCATAAAAGCGATAACGGCAATTGTCTCTATTTTGACAGGGTTTATTTTGTATGTAAGTATTCCTGCGATTTTGAGCTTTCCCTCTATAAATGAAATCAAAAATAGTAATTTAAAACTACAGCAAATAACAGAAGAATTGTTAAAAGAACAACAATTTGTCAAAACATTGTTAAACAATGTTTCTGATTGCATTGTGACCTGTGATAGTCAAGGAAAGCTAAAATTATTTAATCGCGCCGCCGAAAAAATCCATGGTGTTCCTAATTTAGATGTCTCCCCCGAAAAGTGGGCTAATCACTACGACCTCTATAACTCAGAGAAAAAGCTAATGAATCTAGAAGAAATACCTCTATACAGAGCATTAATGGGAGAGTCCCTGGTTAATGCAGAGGTAACAGCAATTTCTCAACAGGGAAATTTGCACGATTTTTTAGTTAACGGAGACCCAATTTTAACTCCAGATGGTCAAAAATTAGGAGCAGTAGTAGTGATGCGGGATATTAGCCATCTCAAAAAAATGGAACGGGATTTGCACGAAAGTCAAAAACGATTTCAGCAAATATTTATTCACGCCAGTGTAGGGATGGCTATTGTCGATTTAGAGGGCAAATGGTTAGAAGTAAACCCTACATTGGCAGAAATGACAGGCTATACAATACCAGAATTACAAGCTACGAATTTTCAAGCGATTACTTATCCAAAAGATTTGAAACTAGACTTGGAGCATGTAGAACAGTTGCTATCTGGAGAAATTTCCTATTTTCATTTAGAAAAACGCTACATCCATAAACAAGGATATATATTTTGGGTAAAAATTAGTGTATCTTTACTAAGAAATGAACAGAAGCACCCTCTTTACTTCATAGCTTTAGTTGAAAATATAGACGAACAAAAACAAGCAGAACAAGCTTTAAATATATTGAATCATCAGTTAGAGCAAAAAGTTAAACAACGTACTGAAGAACTAGAAAAACGTAACCAAGAGTTAAATCAATTTGCCTATGTGGCTTCTCATGATCTCAAAGCCCCTCTGCGAGGGATCGCTAATCTCGCCAGTTGGATTGAAGAAGATTTAGAAGAAAAACTTGACGAGGAAAACCGATATAACTTACAATTGTTAAGAGGAAGAGTTAATCGTCTTGAAAATTTAATAAATGGTTTATTATCTTATTCCCGTGTAGGTCGGGTAAACTCTCAAAAAGAAGATATCCTCCTAGAAGAACTATTGACAGAGATTATTAGTTCTATAGAGATTCCCCCGGAGTTTACAGTTGAAATCATTGGAGAAATGCCTAAGTTGTACACGTACCGTACACCTCTTGAGCAAGTATTTAGTAACTTAATTATCAATGGTGTTAAACATCATAACCGTAAGGATGGTAACGTCAAAATTTCCATGGCTCAACAGGAACAATATTATAAGTTCTTTGTTAGTGATGATGGAGTAGGAATTGAACCAAGATATCATCAAAAAATATTTCAGATTTTTCAAACTCTAGAATCTCGTGATATAAAAGAAAGTACAGGAATTGGTTTAGCAGTGGTTAAAAAAGCTGTAGAAAGTCAAGGAGGTACAATTTCAGTTAAGTCTCAACTAGGGGAGGGGACTACTTTTTGGTTTACTTGGCCAAAATAATTAGTTAGTTACATTTCTTATGTAATATCTACCTTTGTATAGAGTATAATTTGATATTTTTTTAGATATACTAAAGATTATTAAGATAGCTCTGATAACAAGTATAAATAAATAAATAAATAAATTTCGATGCAAACACTCACAAAATCTTCAACTATGAATATTCTACTTGTAGAAGATGATGAAGTAGATGTTTTAAATGTCAAAAGGACATTTAGAAAAAATAAAATTGAGCACTCTCTTTATGTAGTCTCTAACGGTTTAGAAGCTTTAGAGATGCTTCGCAACAATTATGGGAATTTGCCCAACTCAAAAAGCAAAAATTTGCTAATTATTTTAGATATTAATATGCCGAAAATGAATGGCATAGAATTTTTGCAAGAATTGAGAAAAGACCCTGAATTGAAAGCAATACCAGTAATTGTTTTTACAACTTCTGACGATGATCAAGATAAACATAACGCCTCTGAGTTAAATGTTGCTGGCTATATGATTAAACCAATTGATTTTCAAGGCTTCACCAAAACCATAACAACATTAAACGAATATTGGAATTTATCAAAAATACCCTAACTTTAGATGCTTAAAGATAAATTAGCAATTCTTTTAATAGATGATGACGAAGTAGATCGCCTGGCAATCAAAAGGGAATTAAAAAAAAGCCAACTAACTGTAGATATTTGTGAAGTTACTACGGGAAATCAAGTAATTAAAACTCTCAATCAACAAGAGTTTGAGGTTATATTACTTGATTATCGCTTGCCTGGTTCAAATGGTTTAGAATTAATCAGATCGATCAAAAGTCTCGGGATCAAAATACCTCTGATTGTTCTAACTGGTCAGGGAGATGAGGCAATTGCCGTGGAAATAATGAAGGCAGGAGCGGCAGATTATATTTGTAAGAACAAGGTTTCGTCAGATTTATTAGAAAAAGCTATTACTAATGCTATCAAAGTTAATCTAGCAGAATTAGAGATAGAAAAAGCTAATCAAAGAATTAAAGAAACTAATAAAATTCTCTTGATTCGTAATCAAGAACTACAAAAGCAAAAAGAGCAAATTAAAATTCAAAATCTACAACTACAAAAGGCATATAAGCTAAAATCTCAGTTTTTGGCAAATATGTCTCATGAATGGAGAACCCCCCTCAATTCAATTATGGGTTTTTCTCAACTGTTGTTGAATCAACCTTCTTTGTCTCCTGAACAAATGGAAATTGTTCAGCGGATCTTAAAAAATGGTCAAAATTTGTTAACCATGATTAATGAAATTCTTGATTATTCTAAACTAGAATCAGGAACCTTTAACGTTAATTATGAAGAGTTTAATTTGGAGTTGTTGGTTAAGTTCACTGTAGAAGAACTACGTTCTCTATCTTTGACAAAAAATATTGATCTCAAGGTTGATTATCAACTTGTTGATTCTATAGTTTTCCTAGATCAAAGCTTGTTGAAAAGAATTATTGTTAACTTAGTTAGCAACGCGATTAAATTTACACCATCAGGAAGTGTGATAGTCAAAGTATTTTCACCAGAGGCAGAAAAAATAGCGATCGCCGTTAAAGACACTGGAATTGGCATCCCCTCAGAAAAACTCAACTCAATTTTTCAAGCCTTTGAACAAGTGGATCAATCTTTGACTCGCAAATATACAGGTACAGGATTAGGATTAGCAATCACTAAATCTTTAGTCAATATGCTTCAGGGAAAAATTTCTGTTATCAGTGAAGTTAACAAAGGTTCAATTTTTCTAGTGGAAATCCCTCGTAAGATCAATATAAATAACTTATGATTTAAGATAAATTTATAATATAGTAAGTTATTCACAGATGTTATTATTTTTATGAATTATTGATAAAATTCATTCCATGCTGTTGTAACTTGTCTACACTAGCAAAATAAAACCTTTAAGAAATACTTTTATTCTATGTCTTTACATCTCCACAACAATCATAGCTATATATTGGCAGTTGATGACAATCCAGACAACCTACACTTGCTGAAGTTAACACTAGAACCACAAGGATATAAGCTTATCTTAGTTAATAATGGTTATGATGCTTTAGAAGAAATTAATAAGCAGCCACCATCTTTAATTCTTTTAGATGTAATGATGCCGGATATGGACGGCTACGAAGTTACTAAGCGTATTCGTTCCCAGCGCAATCTCCCTTTTATCCCAATTTTATTAATTACAGCTCATCAACATTCTAGCGTAGTTAAAGGGTTAGATTCGGGTGCTGATGAATTTCTTCGTAAACCTTATGAAATAGATGAACTACAGGCGCGGGTCCGTTCCTTAATTCGTCTTAAAAACAGTATAGATCAAAGAGCTAGTTTTGTTTCCTGTTTAACTCATGATTTGCGTACTCCAATTATTGCGGCTAATAGAATGTTAAGTTTAATTAAACAGCAAGCTTTTGGTCAAGTGACAGCAGAAACTGATGAGGCTGTAACAGAAATTATCAAGAATAATGACAACTTACTAGAGATGTTGAATACTCTTCTAGAGACTTATCAATATGAAATTGGTCAAAAAGTTCTCAATTTTGAGCAAGTAGATATTCGGGATATTATCTCAACCGTAATTAAGCAACTTTTGCCCTTAGCCACAGAAAAAAAACTAGAAATTAAATTTGATTCACCCAACCAATTACCTCAAATCACGGGAGACAAACTAGAATTGAGACGATTATTTACTAATTTAATAGCTAATGCCATTAAATACACAGATTCCGGTTTTATTGAGGTTAATTTAAACGATTCTCCTCAAAAAATTCTGATCGCAATTAAAGATACAGGAGTGGGTATATCTCCTGACTCTCTCAAATTAATCTTTGAAAGGTACTATCAATCAAAAAATCGTCGCAGTGGTAAAGGTATCGGTTTGTATCTGTGTAAACAAATTATTGAAACTCACAAAGGTGAAATTACCGTTGAGTCAGAATTGGGCGCCGGAACTACTATGACTATAACCTTGCCAGTTTCTAACACAGAATCATAGAGGTGTGACTACTATTTACACATTTAAATCTAATAATCCATCTGGGGGAATAATTTCGATACGTTTGGCGGTTAAATCTACTAAAGGCACGATTTCTTTAACAAAGGGTATTAAAACTTTAGATTTTTTCCCTTCTTCTTCTCCCAACTCTGAATCTAAGGTAACTTCTAGTAAGTCATTACCTGCAAATAAAACTGCCGATACCAGGCCGATTTTTGCTCCCGTAAGTTGATGGTAAACAGCTACATCAATTAACTTAGATACATGATACTCATCAACATCTAGTTCTGGTAAATCTTCTTGTTTTACAAGTATACTGCAACCTCGTAATTGTTCAGCAGTAGTGCGATCGCTAGAATTGGCCAATCTAACTATATAAATATTCTTTCCAGGAACACGGTATCCTGAAATTAACTCTACTGCTTCAGGAGTTTGATGAGGATGTCTTTGTAACCATCTCATTCCCGGTTTTTCAAATCTTTCGGGAAAATCACTGTCGGTTTTTACCCTTAATTCTCCTTTTAAACCTTGAGGGGCGACAATTTTACCAATTTCTATCCATTTTTGGGTATTTATTGTTTCATTCATGAGCAATTATCTTCATTTTAAAGTTATTAGCAGGAGCAAGGTTGAAACCTGATAGAGTATAGTTGTTCTGATACATTGATCGGGTAAAACTCGATATATTATCGAACTGCACCACAATAGCATCATTTTGATATAAGTAATCAATAAAACAGCCGTATAAATGTCTTGACTAGTATAGCAAATAACCAAGGCACTGAATCATTGTGCTGTAAGCTATATTAAAATTTAGCTGTTCCTGATCCTATTTATCGTGAGTTTTTTAGCCTGAATTTTATTGAAAAAGTTGTTCAAAAATCCCAAGTCAAGTTAATTGTTTATCAAGAAGAACAGGAGATAATTACCCAATGGATAAACTAACTTATTATCGTCAAATTATTCAACAACTTCTTGAAGATTATAGCGATCGCCGTTCAGAGCAAGATGTTGAATCCCAAGCCATTTTCGACTTAAAAAGAGATCACTATCAAGTAGTTAATGTGGGTTGGCAAAATGGCAGAAGAATCTATGGTTGTGTACTTCATTTTGACATTAAAAATGATAAAATCTGGCTTCAATACAATGGTACTGAGATTGATATGGCCCAAAAATTAGTAGAATTAGGAGTGCCCAATTCTGACATCGTACTAGGTTTTCAGCCACCATATCGCCGAGTCTATACTGATTATGCCATTTCTTAACCTAAAAACTAACTAGGGTCTGCCTGAATAAATTATCCTAATTTCTGGAGTCTTAAATGTAATGATTGAAGCGATTGAGTTAACTAAAAAATATCAGGGATATGCCGCAGTCAATAGAGTTTCTTTTCAGGTAACAGAAGGAGAAACTCTCGGTTTAGTTGGAACTAGTGGTTGTGGTAAAAGCACTACCCTTAAAATGCTCAATCGCTTGATTGAACCGACTTCAGGTCGCGTAATTATTAACGGACAAGATGTAAAACAAATGCCGCCAGAAAAGTTGCGTCGAGGTATTGGTTACTCAATCCAAAATTCTGGTCTTTTTCCTCATTATACTGTGGCAGAAAATATAGCAGTGGTGCCGCGTTTGTTAAAGTGGAACGAAAAGCGTATTACCCAACGTAGCCAAGAGTTACTAGAAATGGTAGGTTTGCCACCAAATGAATTTGCCCAACGCTATCCTCAAGAATTGAGTGGTGGTCAAAAACAGAGGGTTGGATTAGCTAGGGCTTTAGCCGCAGATCCACCTCTGATTCTATTAGATGAACCATTTGGGGCTTTAGATGGGATTACTCGTCATCAAATTCAACAGGAATTTAAGCAATTAAAGAGTGTTTTGGGTAAAACAGTGATTTTAGTCACCCACGACATTTTTGAAGCAGTAAATTTGTGCGATCGCCTCTCCGTGATGGATAGGGGTACCATACAGCAAATTGGCACTTCTCAAGAGTTAATTTTTCAACCAACTAATTACTTTGTCCGTGATTTGTTTGCCTCACAAAGATTTCAATTAGAATTATATATTACTACCCTTAGGGACTTGATGCCCTGGTTGTCTTCTCATCCTGTAACTAGAGCAGTTTCTAAGAGTTATTCTCTAAATCAAAACCTATTGACAGTGTTAGAAGAAATTGAGGATTCTTGGGTGGAGATTAGCGATCGCCAACAACAAGTCATCACTACTACTAATGCTCAAGATTTACTCAAAGCATTTTATCAATTTAAAAATTCTCTGATCTCATCATGAATTTTTGGTGATTTTTTCGGCAATATCAAATATAATTTGTCTAATTAACTCTAAATTATATCACTTTAACTCGAAATAAATTACAGTAAAGTTTAATTACTTAATTAAATATTTTTCAAGGAGAAAAAAGTTATGAATGATACAAAAATTCAAGCTTTCCGTAGCAGCATAGTAGACTTTTTAGATGATCCTTTCTATGTTTCTGAACAAGATTGTGTGAGATTTATCGCCGATGGACTGTTAGTAATAGAAAATGGCCTAATTAAAGAAATTGGTCCTTATGAACAACTCAAAGAGCGTTATTCAAATATTTCTATTACCTCTTATTCAGAAAAGTTGATTGTTCCAGGATTTATAGATACCCACATTCATTATCCCCAAACAGAAATGATTGCTGCCTATGGAGAACAACTATTGGAGTGGTTGAGTAAATATACCTTTCCGACAGAACGTCAATTTAAAGATAGAGAATATGCCCAAAAAGTAGCCTCTTTTTTTCTCGATGAATTATTAAAAAATGGTACAACTACTGCCCTAGTTTTTGCTGCTGTATATCCCGAATCAGCCGATGCTTTTTTTGCAGAAGCCTATAAGCGCAATCTTTGCATGATTGCGGGTAAAGTAATGATGGATCGCAATGCACCAGATTTTCTCTTAGATACTCCAGAATCTTCCTATACAGAAACTAAAGAATTAATTGAGAAATGGCACAAAAAAGGGCGATTACACTACGCTGTTACCCCTCGTTTCGCTGCTACTTCTTCTAATGCCCAATTGAAGATGGCCGGAAGACTTTTAAAAGAATATCCTGATGTGTATATGCACACGCACTTATCAGAAAATGTAGATGAAGTAGCCTGGGTAAAAGAATTGTTTCCTGAATGTAAAGGATATTTAGACACTTATGACCAAGCAGGATTAGTGGGAGAACACTCAGTTTTTGCCCATGGTGTACAACTCACAGAGGAAGAATGGAAACGATTATCCCAAGCAAAATCAGCAATAGCTTTTTGTCCCACTTCCAATCTTTTTTTAGGTAGTGGACTATTCAAGCTAGAAAAGGCAAAATCAACAGAATATCCTGTTAAAGTTGGTTTGGGTACAGATGTGGGGGCCGGAACTAGCTTTTCAATTCTTCAAACCGCTAACGAAGCCTATAAAGTCTCGCAACTGCGACGACAAAAATTAACTTCTTTTCAAGCCCTTTATTTAGCTACTTTAGGAGGTGCTAAAGCTTTAGATTTAGATAATCGTCTTGGCAATTTTGCTGTTGGTAAAGAAGCAGATTTTGTAATCTTAGACCCAAAATCTACACCTTTAATGAATTTCCGCAATCAAGCTTCTAAACCTGTTAACCTCGAAGAATTAGCTGATATTTTATTTAGCCTAGTGATTATGGGAGATGACCGCGCGATTGGGGCGACTTATATTATGGGAGAATTAGCCTACGAAAAAAAAGATAAATAAAGAAAAATTTGGCTATCATCCCAACCAGGAAGATAAAACAAGGGAGGAAAGAAGACAGTAATTATTTATGGCTAATTTGTCACAAAGATTATATGATTTAATCATCCCACAATAATTATCAGGAAATCTATTGATGAATATGCGTAGTTTTTTCTCTTTAGTGTTAAGTTTAGTATTGGCAGTCACAATCATGCCTAATCTTGCTCAAGCAGCACAACAAGATGCTCAGTATTTTGACCAACTAACTCAGACTTTTGACCAAGCAAAAGAGCAGTATACTTCTGGAGTAGAACAGTCTAAACAAACTTTTGAACAAGCTCAAGAACAGTACAAACAAGGTCTTGAACAACTTAATCAGAGTTTAAAACAAGCTCAAGAACAATATCAACAAAGTGTAGATCAATTATACGAAGGCTTTCAACAAGCTCAAGATTCTTTTGAAAATGCCATAAAACAATTTAATCAAAAGTAACTTTGTTTTTCAGGTTATACCCTTATATATTTCACAAATAACCATAGTAATTCCTAGGAAGGATGAGGGAGATTTTCTGTTCCCTCCTCCTTTTATTATGGATGAATCTGTTTACCTAATCAAACTGAAAAATATATAATTTTTTTATGAAACGAAAAAACTTAGTATTTATTCAAGTATTAATAGCAGTAACATTGTGGTTAATTACCACTATACCAGTCTTTGCTATTTTAGAAGGAACTCTTATTTCTGCTGATAGTTCCACTATTAATATTTACCCACAACCAAATTTAGAACAATCAGCAATTGGGATGGGAAATGTTGGCAACAAAGTCATGATTTTAGAGCAAGCTTATAATAATCAAGGAGATTTGTGGTATCACATTCGTTTAGTTGAATCGCCTAAAATTGAAGGATGGATTGCTGATACTTACGTTTCTAAAAATCAACAAAAGGAAAAATACGAAGATCCCTATGACCCTCGCAACTATTATCAATTAAATCAATTCAATTAAAGCTTCATCAATGTTATATATTTACTATTAATTATCTGATTTAATTTCTCTGGTAGTTGTCCATTTTTTTAATCACCAAACTCATCACCGTGGTCAAGTTCACGCTATGCTTACCCAAACTTCTGTAGCACCTCCTGTTCTAGATTTACATCGAGTTATCAACCTGACGGGGTGACAACAAGCTTAAACTTGAACTTCATTAGGTCTATTTACCTTTCTTGTTTTGGTATTTTTTTTGAAGTGCGTATGGGTCGGTTACAATTAAACTAAGAACTATAAAACAAATCAGAGGTAAATCTGATGGTTAGTCCCCTAGCAGCAGCCAAATACTTTATCATTAGGGCTTACGAAGATGGTAGAGAATACCAAATGACTAATATGAAACTCCAAAAACTTCTCTACTATAGTCAATGTTTATATTTAGCTCTTTTTGATGAACCGTTATTCGCCGAGGAAATTCAAGCTTGGCGATATGGTCCTGTTTGTCCTCCTGCCTATCGTTTTTATAGTGAGTTTGAAGCTCAACAGTTACCAATTCCTACTCCAGAATATATCAAAGAAGAAGTTAAAGCCGTTTTAGAAGAAGTGTGGCTATATTTTGGTGAGTATCATGCTTATGATTTAAGCGATTTAACTCATTTAGAATTTCCTTGGCGAAAAGCTAGAAAAGGTTTACCAAGTTCTGCTAGTTCTACTGAACCGATTTTATTAGAAGATATGCGATTATTAGGAGAAGAAAAACTCAGAGAAATTGAACAAAGTCATCCTCATTATGAGGGGTTAATTTTTCATATTTTAAAAGAGGAAATTAGCTCCAAAAAAGAACCAGAATATATAAAACAAGGAGAAGTTAATGACTGGCTCAACTCCTTACTCGCTTGAGAAATCAGCAAATTTTGAGAGAAGTTTAAAAAAACTAGTTAAATATTATAAATCTCAAGTTCAGAAAAATAATTTTATTAATGAGATTAGTAAATATTTAGAAGAACTAATTCTCAATCCTTATCCGCCTCAAGCCAGGTCTGAGCCTGTACCAAGTGGTTTGAAATTACCTGAAGAATGGAGATTTTATAAATTAGTTATAGTGATTGCTAAGGGTGCATCAGGTCAAATTAGAATTATGTATTTGGTTAATGAAGAGGAAAAAATTATCAAGCCTTTATGGATTTATAATCATCAACAATTTACTAAACGTCCTCCTGATAAGGATATAAAAGAGGTTATCAAAGAACTTTTTTAGTATCCTTATTAATTCTAATTTTTGATTCAGGGGATCTCGAAGTGGCGAAGAGCGATCGCTCTTTTTGTGAGAAATGCGGGATAACTATTATTCTACTTAGATCAAAGCAAACAGGGGATCTCGTGCCTAGCGCTTCGCCGTACGCCCTAAATTCTATTACAACCCACGGACAATAGTTACTACAGCTTGCAGCAGTTGGTCAGGTTCCAGGGGTTTGGATACCTGCTGTTGAAAGCCACTGGCAATAGCTTGTTGGTAGTCTTCTTGCCTAGCGTAGGCAGTCAAGGCAATTGCGGGAATTTGTCCACCCTGTTCTGGAGGCAAGGCTCGGATTTGCTCAATCAAACTATAGCCATCCACATCTGGCATACCAATGTCACTGATTAAAATATCGGGTTGAAACGACTCCAAGGCTGTTAACACTTCAGTGGCCGAGGTCACCGTTAAAACTTTGGCTCCATATATAGTCAATACCATAGTTAATAACTCGCGGGCATCGGGTTCATCATCAATGGCCAAGACTCGAATGTCCGTTAAATCAATAATTTGTTCGAGGTGTGGGTTCGATGGTTGTTCCTTTGGTTCAATATCCATTCGAGGAAATTGAATAGTAAAGGTTGCCCCCTGCCCTTCACCGGGGCTTTCAGCAGCTATGGTTCCTCCGTGAGCTTCAACTAAATAACGAACAATCGCCAGTCCCAATCCCAATCCCCCAAATTTTCGAGTGGTTGAGGTATTTTCTTGGCGGAAGGATTCAAACAAATAGGGGATAAAATCGGGATCAATTCCTTTTCCCGTGTCGCTGACGGTAACTTGTACCTCCTTGTCCACCTCTTCCAGGATAATATCAACCCTTCCATCTCTGGGAGTGAACTTAATAGCATTGGATAACAAATTCCAGATGATCTGCTGAAGTCGCACTGAATCTCCCCATATCCTTCCCACCTGGGGGAGTACATAATGCAGTTGGATTGACTTAGCCGAGGCTGTAGGTCTCATGGTATTAATCGCCGATTCGATCACAACGGCTAAATCAACGCTTGCCATGTCCATGATTAGTTTGCCCTGTATAATCTTAGCAACATCTAACAAATCATCAATCAGTCGGGTTTGGAGTTTAGCGTTGCGCTCAATAGTCGCTAAGGCTTGGGCCGTTGTCGCCGGGTCAAAGGTACGTTTTTGTAAAAGGTTTGCCCAGCCTAGAATCGGGTTAAGGGGAGAGCGCAATTCATGGGAAAGAATAGCTAGAAACCCATCTTTGATGCGATTGATTCGTTCAGCTTCTGCTCTGGCGGCTTTCTCTTGCTGCAAGAGGCGCAAACGTTCTAGTTCAGCCTGTTTGCGCTCAGTAATATCGAGTGCCACTAAAATGCCATAAAGGGGTTGAGGGGGAGAACTTGAGTGATCAAAAAACACCTGTTTACGAACAGTCAGCCATCTCACCTCACCATTCTTAGACAAGATGCGGTGATCCTGAGAAAACCAACCCCTTCCTGCTGGATTGAGAATCTCTTTAATGCGCTCTTTCAATTGAGCACGGTCTTCAGGATGGAAGGTGCCATGAAGTTGCTCACGGGAAATGATTAATTGATTGGGGGATAGTCCATAGAGGGCTGCCGCTTCTGGGGATAGGGTGACCGTGTTGGTAATGTAATCTATTTGAACCATGGCAAAACCTGTAACCTGCATGGCCAAATGCAAACGAGCTTGAGAATCTTGCAGTTGTAATTCTGCCTGTTTGCGAGAGCTCAAATCCAGCACAAAGACGACTGTTTCTTCTCTAGCCTCACCCACCAGGCTGTAGCCAATCAGTATTGGAACCCGGCTACCATCTTTACGGATGTATTCTTTTTCATAGGGGGTGCAGGCTCCATGGGTACGAGCTTCGGCGATGCCCAGGGCATCCTGGGGCAGATATTCAGAAGGAGTAATATCAATCCAGCGGAGACACCCTGAGCGAACATCCTCTTGGGTATAACCGATAATTCTCAATAGCTCATCATTGGCGGCGTAAATATTTCCATGAATGTCGCCGTAGAGAATTCCCACAACATTGGCTTCAACAAACCCCTGTAGTCGAGATTCATTGTTCGCGATCGCTGCTTCTGCCTGTTTAGAATCCGTTAAATCCCTATGAACTCCGAGCCACTCCAAAATCCTACCATTTTCTTCACAGATAGGCACAGCTTGCACCTGCATCTGACGATACACCCCATCCTGCCTCCGCAAGCGATACTCCACCTTTGAGAGCTTTCCGGTTTCCAAGGCAGTCATACAAGCATCCCTTGCTTTCTTTTGATCCTCAGGATGTACTGCATTTAGCCAGCCCCAATCTTTTAATTCATCGAAGCTTTGCCCTGTAAAGGCGCTCCAGCTAGGCTGTTCCGTTGTAAATTGCCCCTGGTTGCCCTCGGTGTTCCAGATAATGTCTGTCGTAGCTTCAACGAGGGAACGATATCTACGTTCGCTGTTGCGAAGTGCGAGTTCTGCCTGTTTACTTTCTGTAATATCTCTGTCCACCCCTGTCATCATTACCGGGTTGCCCCTATCGTCGTAGAAAACGCGCCCCAGCCCCAATGCCCAGCGCTGGTTGCCATCGGGTTTGATCAAGCGAAATTCAATGTTGTATGCTTCGCGGTTATAGAGAGCCGAGTGAATAGCCTGTTCAACCCTAGGTAAATCCTCTGGATGTATCATGGCTAGTACAGTTTCGTAGCGGCCATCAAAACTTCCAGGAGACATGCCAAACAGGTTTTCTAGGTTTTTGGACCAGTGTACTTCCCCTGTTTGAATATTCCAGTCCCAACTGCCCATGCTGGCTGCTTTCATGGCCAGCTCAAGCCGCTCCTGGTTTTTTTCTAAGGCGAGGGCTGTTTGCTTTTGTTGATCAATATCAGTAATAGTGCCAATCCAGCCTGTAATTTCTCCCTGACTATTGCGAGTGGGGGTGGCTCGGCAAATGAACCAGCGATATTCCCTCTCCCGATTCTGAATACGATACTCGATTTCAAAGAACTCTCCATGATTTATTGCGTCATACCACTTGTTGAGGACAAGGTCTCGCTCTTCAGGGTGTACCATGATTATTCCCCCCATCGCTAGGGAGACTGCTTCACTTAGACCCGTATAATCGTACCAGGCTTGATTCCAGTAGTTCACTGCTCCGGTGGAGTCTGCTGTCCAAACTATCTGAGGCATAGCTTCCGCTAGGTCTCGATTGTATTGTTGGCTGGCCTGGAGATCCGCAACTGTCTGGGTCAGTTCCAACTCCATTTGTTTGCGTTGGGTCACATCCCGCCAAGAGGCTACAAAACCGTCATTCAATTTGCTGGCGCGAATATCAAAGGCCCGAATCAAGCGGCGGCCAACAAACACATCGTCATAAACCAACGACTCTTTAATGAGAGGCTCTCCCGTATTCACCACCCTACAGTAGTCATCAAATAGTCCCGAATCCCGATGGGCAGGCAAAATTTCGCACAGTCCCCGCCCAATCTGCATCTCTTTGGGCATTTGGTTGTTTTCGCAGGCAGCGGCATTGAGATAGTCAATGCGAAAATCCACAATTTGCCCCAACTCATCCCGCATAGCTGAAAAAATACCAAAGCAGTCCAGCATGTTTTCAATGGAAGTTAGAAAGGTTTCCTGGCTTTGCTGCAACTTTCGTTTTAATTCCGCATTTTCTATCGCCGTTCGCATAGCCAAACGTAAATCGGCTGGACTCACTCGGTCTTTGACTAAATAGTCATCTGCTCCATGCTTAAATGCTTGTATCGCCACTTCCGTATCGCCACTATCAACCACAATCACTGGCGCATCTGTTTGTTCTTTCAATTGACGTAGAAGTTCCACGCTTCTAGTCTGGGATGATTCAAGATCTAAAAGAATCCCATCTAGTTTCAACGTCGATTCAGATAAAACAGGTAAATGAGGATCAATTCGCCCTAATAAGATGTTGTAGTTAATATTTCTGTCCTGTTGGAATTGCTGCTGATAAGCGATGTCGTCTTCTTCTGAGTTAGCAATGACCAGTATTGTTCGTGGATTTTTCATTTTGTTCCATGACCAAGGAAGTGAGCTAATTAAATATTACAAATTTTTTTTATATATAGCAATGAAAAATCAGAGTTAACCCAAAGTGAGAGAGGGGGAGAGGGGGAGAGGGGGAGAAGGGGAGAGGGGGAGAAGGGGAGAAGGGGAGAAGGGGAGAGGGGGAGAAGGGGAGAAATTTTAAGTAAAATTACTTAATTCGCCAAATAATGTATTTTTTTATACATTATTTTTGCAAACAAAATCCGAAAAAGCACTAATACACAAGTTATAGTTTTTGTCAAGTTTTATATTAAGAAAGATGTTTATAAAGGATAGCTCCATTGATGAGGGTATTTACTCATTACTCATTGCTCATTACTCATTACTCATTACTCAAAAGGGCGATCGCTCAAAGTTTAATGATCACTCTATCATTATTTGATTATTGTTAATAAACCAAAATAAAAAGCCATAAAACTTGGTGACGAGTTTTTTGTAGGAGTCATATATTTACTAATTTCTCTAGCGGCTTTAACTTTCTCTAAACCACCTTGATGATATCTTTTTTTTTGCAAAACCTTTTCTAAAGCTTCCCAAGTATTCTTAATTGTGTCAGGTTTTCTATATGGTTGTTTCTTTCCTAAATTGGGATCTATTTTAGGATATGCTGAATGAATAGCATTAATGTCTCCAAAAAACCATGCTTCTAATTCTTCTACAATAATTCTGTTTAGTAATTGAAAAGACTGTTGATTTTTGCGGTTTGATTTAGTAATGAATCCAGCTTCGTTTGCTATATTTTCTAGTTCTTGTTTAAGTTTTAAACAATCATCATTATCTTTATCCACAAGAACTATAATTCTATAGTCTTCAGGAATCCAAGTTTTATATCCTTTAAGACGATCTGGCAACTTTTTGATTAAATCTGACTTACCACGAAAGCTATGAATTCTATAGGTTATTTTTGGAGGAAGAATTTTTGGTAATATATTTTGTAGACATTCTTTAGCAGAAGCTTCTTCAACTAACAACTCTAAATGCACTCTTTTTACTCCAAGTTAACTATATATATTACCAACCGTAAAGTAATCTTCTGTCCATAGTTGACCCAAGAGTGCTCCATTTTCAATAAATTCTTTAACCCCCTCCATATCTGAAGTTCTTTTCGCTTTAGTGAAACCTTTTTCATCGCGATATAGTACCCATACTTCCTCTGGTTTTAAACCATCAACAAAAAAAGGAGAATGAGTTGTGACCATTAATTGAGTGTTAGCAGAAGCGGCACGACATTCTTCTGCTAATTCTGGTAAAAGACGAGGATGAAGATGGTTTTCTGGTTCTTCTATACCTACTAGTTGAGGAGGATTAGGGTCATATAGTACGATTAAATAAGCTAACATTTTTAAAGTTCCATCAGAGGCAAATTTAGCTAAAATCGGCTGTTTAAAAGGTGCATCTTTAATTTGTAATAATAGCCTTCCATCGGGCATAATTGAGGCTTCTACTTTTTCTAATCTAGGTATACGTTGAGAAAGGTGGGTGAGTATTTTGTTTAACCTGTCTGAATGCTGTTCTTTAAGATATTGAATAACATTAGGAAGGTTATCTCCAGTGGCAGATAATCTCTCTTGTACACCTGCTTCCGGTTGATTGCGAGTGTTATCTGCCGTTAAATAAGATAAATACCAGCCTGTAATAAAATGTCTTAAAGCACTAACACGAGGATGTCTGGCAAATTGTCCTAAAGTACTAACTGCTAAAAATTCTGGTGATTCTAGTTTTTCTGAGATTTTATCGTCTTCTGCATCTGGCATTTCACCACTGACTACTTTTCCTTCTCCCGCTCTGAAATCTAAAAAACGAAAGGGCTTACCATATTTTCCCCTCTTCCATTGCAGCCATTCTTCAGCAACAACAGGACGATTATTAACTTCATCGATAGCCAAGTGATATGTGATCAGAGGAGATTTGACTTTTTCTCTGTATTTTAGTTCTATGGTTATATATCCTTGTTCTCCTCTAGTTCTTAATTCTTTGAATCTACCTCGTCTATCCCAAGCTTTCCCCAAGCCAAATGTAAAACACTCGGATAAAAAAGCAAATACATCAAAAATTGTTGATTTACCACTACCATTAGGACCAAGAAACACTGTTAGGGGAGTTATTTTTTCTAGTTTGAGGTCATGTAAAGCCCGATAGTTTTGTACTCGCAAGTATTGAATCCTGGGTACAGAAGGTTTAGCCATAAGAAAAAGTATGATTGGCAGTATATAACTCTCATTCTACATGATCAAACCGAACAGGCGGTCTCCTGGGAGATCTTAGATCTTGCACTAGAACTTTTGTACTAATTTACCTTGAAGAAAAATTCATTTATTTCGTACCTAAAAGCATTTTTGCCCTCAAAAAATAAGTATAAATACTTAAAAATTTACTTCACAACTCATTACTCATTACTTATTACTCATTACTTCCTACCTCAACCAGTAACTTTGGATAGAGATGCAAGATCTGAGGAGATCCGCTTCCCGATACGCCCTAACTTTTATAATGTTAAAATATTGTAAAACCAAAAAAACCATCGATAGTATAAAAGTTAAGAGTGGATTTAACCTCAGAAAAAGAACAATTTAAACTTCACTACCAAGCAGGCATCGACGCCTTAGAAAGGGGTCAATATGCCCTGAGTATCAAAAATTTAGAGCAAGCAAAAGAATTAGTAGCATTAAGGACTAAAATAGGAGGGGAGGTTAACCTTTGGTTAGTAAGTGCCTATCAAGCAGCACAAAAAACCGACGAGGCGATCGCCTTAAGTGAACAATTACTAAATCATCCCCATCAATATATTCGCGAAAAAACTCAAAGCCTACTATACATACTTAAAGCACCCCGTTTAAATCGACCACGAGAATGGATGAGTGAAATTCCTGATTTAACTACTGTGGCTGAAAGTGAACCAGAATTTCGTCGTCAACGTGGCAGTGTACCTATTAAACCTAAGTCTCAACCAGAATTACCCCCAACAGAAGTAAATACTCGTGATAATAGATTTATTGCTGTGGCTTTTTGTCTGTTGCTAATTATCTTGATTAGTTTCTTCTTGCCTAAGTAGTTACAAAACTACTTTTATAACTACCTATAATCTATGGTTCATATCAGTAAAATCGAACTATTTAATTTTAAATCTTTTGGAGGAACTACGAAAGTTCCTTTTTTTCCAGAATTTACGGTTATTTCTGGGCCAAATGGTTCAGGAAAATCTAATATACTAGATGCACTGTTATTTTGCTTAGGCTTAGCTAGTTCAAAAGGTATGCGCGCCGAACGTTTACCTGATTTAGTTAATCATAATCAGAGTAATCAACGCAAGAGTGTAGAAGCTGGAGTCTCAGTTACCTTTGATTTAAGCGATTTAGAGGGAGATATGGCTACTGAAGCTTGGAAAGTAACTAGACGTTTAAGAGTAACTCCAAGTGGTAGCTACACCTCTAGTTACTATATCAATGAAGAAGCCTGTAATTTGAGTGAGTTGCATCAACAATTAAATCGCCTACGTATATATCCCGAAGGTTATAATGTGGTACTCCAAGGAGATGTTACCAGAATCATCACCATGAATTCCCGAGAAAGAAGAGAAATCATTGATGAATTAGCAGGAGTAGCTGAATTTGACCGCAAAATTGAGAAAACAAAACAAACCCTCACAGAAGTGAGAGAAACCGAAGAAAAATCCCGCATTATTGAACAGGAATTAATCAAAGTGCGCGATCGCCTCGCCGCAGACAAAATCAAAGCGGAAAAATATCAACAACTTAAACAGAATCTTCAAGAAAAACGTCAATGGGAAATCGTCCTTCACTGGCAACTCCTACAAGAAAAGCAGCAGCTACTGGAAACAGAAATAACATCTCTTACGGATAAAATAACTCAAACAGAAACAAATATAACCAATCTCCACCAAGAAATAGAAACAGCTAATCAACAATTAACCAAGTTAAATCAACGTGTTAAAACCTTGGGTGAAGATGAACAATTATCTCTCACTACCACTCTAGTAGAAACCAAAGCTAAACTAGAACAAAATCAGCAACGCTACCAAGAATTACAAGAAAATATTAGCACCACAGAAAAATCAATTGTCTCTCAAACAGAACAAATAACTATATATCGAAACGAGTTAGAAAAATTACAGCAACAAAAACAAGTATTGATAACGAATCAACTTCCTCAACTGCGCCAAAATCAACAACAAATCCAAGAGGAGATTCGAGTCAATCAACAAAAAATCAACGAATTAGCACAAGATTCAGAACAATTAATCTTGAAACAAAGTGAATTTAGTACTCAAATAACTACACTGCAAACAGAATTAAACAATCATCATAAAATTGCCGCTAGAGATACAGAAAGATGCCAACAATTACAAACTAAAATAAGAGAAAATCAAGAAAGTCTTAATGATCTTGCTACTGAGTTAATTACAAAGCAAACCGAAACCGACCATATTGAGAGTCAATTAAGTCTCAGTGAAGGGTACTTACAATCTCTAGCCCAAGATATTAGTGTAGCTGAAAATTCATTAAAAATAGCTGAAGAAACTAATCTGAGACTAACAAAAGAACAAAGAGAAAATATGCGAAAATTGGACAGGTTAGAAGCCCAACAAGAGGCACAACAAGAGGCACAAGGTACTTATGCTAGTAACTTAATTATGGAAAGTAAACTAGCAGGAGTTCACGGCTTAGTTGTCCAATTAGGCATAGTTGAACCAAAATATCAATTAGCCTTAGAAATTGCCGGAGGTGGACGTCTTGGTTATTTGGTGGTAGATAATGACCAAGTAGCAGCAACTGGTATTCAAATATTAAAAGAAAAAAGAGGGGGGAGAGCAACTTTTTTGCCATTGAATAAAATTAAACCCCCTTATGCAGTAAATATTAATGCTTTGAGAAATGTACCTGGTTATATTGATTTAGCAGTTAATTTAATCGAGTGTGAAGGGATATATAAAAATATATTTGCCTATGTTTTTGGGAATACTGTAGTCTTTGAAGATATCGAAACTGCCCGCCGTTTTTTAGGTCAATATCGCATAGTTACTTTAACTGGTGAAATTTTAGAAACTAGTGGCGCTATGACTGGAGGCAGTCAATCTCAACGAAATTCTCTACATTTTGGTACAGTTAGTAACCAAGAATCAGAGGTAATTGTTAATTTACGCCAACGTCTAGGAGAAATAGAAGCAATTCTGACTAAAAATCAAGGGGTAATCAATACAGAAACCGAAAAAATAGCTAATTTGAAGCAGAATTTTAGTAATTTAAGACAGCAACAATTAACTCAGCAACTCAAACAAGAACAATTAACTAAAGAATGTCAACAATTACTGTTAAAAAGACAACAGTTAACAGATAATCTAACTAAAGATGAAGCAGAATTAAAAGAAAAAACTCACCAATTACAAGAACTAAATAAGCTAATTACTGAGTTAGAAACCCAAAACCAGAAGCAACAAGAGTATTTAAAAAGTTTAGAAGGTTCAGAAGTACATAAACAGTGGCAGCATTGGCAAAATATAATTAAAAATCAAGAAGCAGAATTGGCCTTAAAAAATCAAGAAGTTAGTAAGGTTGAAAATGAACTGAGAGATATAGAGAATCAAAGTCAACGGTTAGTAGAGAAAATAAGTGAAGCAGAAACAAATATTACTCAAAGAAAAAGACAACAACAAAAATGGGAAGAAGAGAAAGGAACAATAAGTAATAATATAGAACAAATTAGTCAACAAATAGCTACTATAGAAGCAGGTATTGCCCAACTATCTAAAGAGTTAATCACAGCGAAACAAGAACGCGATCGCGCTGAAGAAACAGTTAAACAATTAACTCAACAGCAGCAAGAAATGTCTTGGCAACTAACAAAGTTAAGAGAAACTAAACAGACAAAAGAAGTAAACAAAGAAGAATTAACTAACCAGATTCACAATCTAGAAGCAAATCTACCTCAACCCCTACCAGAAATTCCTCTATCTACTGGTAGCAAAAGTGAACAATTAGCAACTATTCAAGCCGCGATTGAGTCGCAACAAAAACGTATTGAAAGTATGGAACCAGTAAATATGTTAGCTTTAGAAGAGTATGAAACAACTCAAAACCGTTTAGAAAATCTTTCTGAGAAACTCACCACCCTAGAAGCCGAGAGAACCGAATTACTCTTAAGAATAGAAACCTTTACCACAGCGCGGCTACAGGCTTTTCAAGAAGCCTTTGATGCTGTTAATCAAAACTTTCAAGAAATCTTTGCTACCCTCTCAGAGGGGGATGGATATTTACAATTAGACAATGCTAATGATCCTTTTGATGGGGGTTTGAATTTAATTGCCCATCCTAAGGGTAAACCAGTACAACGATTAAGTTCCATGTCTGGAGGAGAAAAATCTCTCACAGCATTGAGTTTTATTTTTGCTTTACAAAGATATCGTCCTTCGCCATTTTATGCTTTTGACGAAGTGGATATGTTTTTAGATGGCGCTAATGTGGAGAAATTAGCTAAGATGATTAAACATCAAGCCTTGCAGGCACAGTTTATTGTAGTTAGTCTACGTCGCCCTATGATTGAAGCCTCTAGCCGCACAATCGGAGTAACTCAGGCTAGAGGTAAGTATACTCAAGTTCTAGGTATTAAGTTGTAGGAAAAGCATATTATACTCACATCACTAGCACCAGTACTTATGTACTAATTTTTAGGGAAAAATGTTCTTTATGGTTAATTCTCTATAATCTTTGTCTCCTAGGGGTTTCAATACTGCTAGGTTAAGAAGATTATCTGTTGAGACTGCAAGGGAGCACCGGAGCAGGGGGCGGGGGAGAAAGCCGAAAATCCCTCTCCCTGCTTCGGTCTCAGAAGCTCCTCTGCTTGCCTCAAAGAAAAGTCAAAATCCAAAACCTACGCAGTATTGCTAGGGGTTTAGCATTAATTCTTTAACTCATTACTCATTACTTCAAGACTCATTACTCAACCACAACCAGTAACTTTGGGTAAAGATGCAAGATCTGAATCAGACCTTAATTACTTGTAAATCCTGAATAGTTATGGTAAAGTCGCGCTTTTCACCCTTAGCTATCCAAGAAATAATAACCTCAGCCGTTACAGCTACGGTAAGCATCACTAAATTACGGGCTAAGGCATAGTCACATACATCATCATTAACATCGCTAGGAACTTGATAAGTTTCATTCCAGATGATCTCGGCATAGTCGGAGGCTAAGCCAGCATGGAGACAGGGAATAGCTGTTTTAGCCGCATAATCTTGGAGAACTTGACGAGAAACGCTATTATCAAAAACATCTACAATTAGTTTCGTATCTTTGATAAGAGAGGAAACATTAGTAGCAGTCAACTTCTTAGTCTTGGCTTCAATTTTAGTTCCCAAGGCGCGATAAAGATTATTAGATAAAATTTTCCCTTTGAAAGCACCTACATCACTCCGATAGTAAGGTTGAGTAGAAAGATTATGCTCATCAATGCGATCGCAGTCTATCACGGTAAGTTTACCAAAACCGCTACGGGCCAGATTTTCTACCAGATTACCTCCTAAAGCCCCAGCACCACAAATAGTGATAGGGTAATCTTGAATCTTCTTCATTACCTCAGAACTACGATAAAGTTGTTCATGAAAAAATTTATCCATGGCTTATTCTGCTCCTTCAATAACACCGACTAGAGATTGCAAGTCAAAATCGCGATCATAGCCACTTAAACAAATACCAGAACTAATCACCGTCAAATCATCTTTAGCAATGGCGCTGGTATGGTGATATCCGTCGGCTGTTGTCCATTCCACCGTCCAGAAATTTCCTTGGTCATAAAACTGTTGTAACTGGCCACCACCACGTTGAAGAGCTTGTTGTAATCGTTGTTCATCTCTTTCTGTTTGGCTAAAGCCTTCGGTGTTTTGAGTTACCAATTTGTAGAGCGATCGCATCTCGGGAGTCATGCCTAAAAAACCTAAATCTTTTACAGGAGTAAAATTTTTCAAGGCATTTTGTAAATGTTCAGTAATTTCTAGGTCAGCATAGCGATCAATTTCTTCAAACCAACAGGAGTAACCCTGCCAACGAGCAATTATTTGTTCAAAGGCTATACCTTCCTTTACTAAATGTACGATTACTGGTTTAAGCTGTTTAAACCGTTGCTTCATATCAGCTTCATTGACAGGATATGCTAACCAGGTTTGATTTTGCAGAGGATAGCCTAGGCGCAGACGAATAGTGGGAAAGTGTTGTAAGTATTCAGAAATTTGTTCTAAATCAGCTTCTTCTATTAGATTAGCTATTTTAGGGTTCTCAGGTTGAAAAATACCCCAACCTTGGAAATCGCGAGGTTTAGGAATAAAAGTATAAATGATTCCTGCTACCTTAGTAACGACCTTACCACCTTTAACACAAGGAGCGATAAATTGAGTATCTATCAGTTGAGATTCCGCCCTAGCCATTTGGTTGAGAAGATTATGGATGTTAGTCATGGATTTTGAAGGGGTTTGTTGTATTTAACAATACTTATAAAATATAAAAAATAGGAAATTACTAGGAAAATAAGTAATATAGCATTTCAAAGGACTCATGAGGTTGTACCTAACTCGGAGCCTCCGTACCTCATATCTTGCACCAAAACAAAAGTACAGAAATTGGCCGACAAGGGAGAATCAATTTTTAAGCGCGATCGCATTAATTCTCTTACTCATTACTCATTACTTATTACTCATTACTTAACCACCACAAGTAACTTTGGGTAAAAATGCAAGATCTGAGGAGCCTCCTGCCTCAAAAGGATAACCTTTGTACCTCACCAGCCTTAAAAAGGCTATAACTTATTACTTATTACTTACTACTTATCCTTACGTAGAGGTAGAGGAGTATCCAGAATCTCCATCAGTAAATCCAGACGTGAAGGACGAGTCATGAGAGGAACCAGATTAGGTAAGCTGTAGTAATCTCCCGAAAAAGTAAAGGTTTCTACAGGTGCTTGTTGTTCCTTCATTCGTTTTTCAATCATCTTGTAGTAACTTCCAACTCGAACAATAATCACATTAGGCATCACTGCTAATTCTCTACAGTAGGTTTTATAAACCTTGTCAAAGTAGGGAGCATTGTTTTCCCCTTCATCAGTAACTAGAATGATTTGGTCTACTAGTTGTCTTTTTTTACGCATAACTTCCAAGGCACAACCTATACTAGTAGAACCGCCCGCATGAATATTGTTAAAAGCACGTTCCCAATCGCTCAATTCTCGACCTTGAGCTTTGACAGGATAGGCGATAGTATCGAAGGCATAGACAAACAAGTCAGCTTCGGTAATTCCCGAAATCATCGCTGCTAATTGTTTTCCCAGGGCGATCGCTTTATCCATAGAACCGGATTTATCTACCAACAAACCAGTAGGACGAGTAATTTTACCGCTTCTAAAAATCTACTCAAATTTACTCAAACAGCAAAATAAGACAG
>NZ_JALKVM010000033.1:0-4147 GCF_057440575.1 Johannesbaptistia floridana | reverse complement strand
TATATCAACAAGACCGGGCGAAAGCTATTGCAGAAGGTATACAACAAGGTATGCAACAAGGTATGCAGCAAGGTATACAACAAGGTATGCAGCAAGGTATGCAGCAAGGTATGCAGCAAGGTATGCAGCAAGGGAAACAGGAAGGAGAAGCAAACCTGATAATTCGTCTGCTAAATCGTCGTTTTCAAGGAATTTCTACAGATTTAGAAGGCCAAATTCGCAGTTTATCTGTAGAATCATTGGACAATTTAGGGGAAGCATTATTTGATTTTCAATCTCAAGAGGATGTTTTGACCTGGTTACAAAATAATCTGTAATGGTGGTCACACTCATTCGGAATTGGTAAAGATGCTTTGCTGTAAACCTTTATCTGAATATGCTGGTGCGCTATTGGCGCCCTTGCTTCTGGGGAGCTCACCAAGGGCGTGAGCTAACTTTCTATCCATTATCCAGTCAAGTTTTGACTTACTCAGAGACCCTAAAACTTACCCCTCAGTTTTATTAGCCTAGGAATGGTCGATAAAACTTACATCAAAAATAGGCATAATTATATTACAAAGAGCATGATGCACTAGGCGATCGCGATAGGGAGCGACCGAAATCAAGCGTGTCTTTTTCTCTTTGAGATAAAAGGTATGATATTCTCCTGGTTGATAAGTTTTGCTACTAAGTTCTTCCTGTAGTTTTCTGATTTCTTTTTCTAGATTCTCGTGAAATGCGATTACATTAGCTCTATTTCTTTTACCTTTTTGTGCTTTTTTTGCAGCTAGGTAGAGATTTTCTGGGTCGATAATTTCTTCATATAGGTTGCCTATTCTTTTCATCGTTTACTTGACTTTTTCTCAATTTTACTCTATTATGATTATATTGTAGAAGTTTATCTAAACTAACCAAAGCGTATGATCCCTACAATCTAAATGAATACATAAATACTACTCGCACCGCCTAAATTTGCCGCCTAACGGCGGAAGGGTAAAAGGGCTAAAGGGTTTCGCCGTCTACCACCACACGAAAGCCGCTGAGGCCGTACGCGCTGCCGGGGTAGTACCTAAGGCGAAAGGCAGCGCGGCAGTACCTCGGGTTGACGTCCCACGAACCACCACGGATTACTTTTATACTACTGCTTCCAGAAAGAAAAGGTTTGCCATCTAACGGTATATTTCGATAGTTATCTATATAGTTATCTAAACACCATTCATACACATTTCCGTGCAGATCATATAATCCAAAAGCATTGGGAGGAAATATTCCCACTTCTGTAGTTTCTTCTCGATACTCCCCTTTTGGTTCATCAGCATAAGTATAATTTCCATTATAATTAGCCAATTGACTAGTTATAGTTTCCCCAAAGTAAAAAGGAGTAGTTGTCCCGGCCCGGCAAGCATATTCCCACTGTGCCTCTGATGGTAATTGTATCTCTTTTCCTAACTTTTTGCTCACTTCTTCACAAAACTTAACTGCATCGTTCCAAATTACATTCTCTACAGGTCGGTTATTTCCTGGGAATCTAGCCGGATTTTCTCCCATTACTGCTTGATATTGAGCTTGTGTCACTGGATATTTCCCTAACCAGAATGGTTTCAAAGTTATTTCTGTTTGTGGTCCCTCATCATCATCTCTATCTACTTCAGTTGCTGGTGAACCAATCGTAAATTTCCCTCCTGGTATATAGACAAAGTCTATGCTTACTCCTTCAGTTAAATCAAAGCGTTGATATTTGTTGCTTTCATTTCTAGTTTCAATAATTTCTCCACGCCTATTCACTTTTACTACTTCATAGTTAAATTCAGTACCCGGTGTATTTGGTGGCGGAACTGGTGATGGTGGATTACTGGGGAGTTGCTCTTGTGGTGGTGTATCTGATGAAGGAACTGGTGATGCTGGATTTTCTTCTTGCTCTTGTGGTGACTTAAACAAACTACTAATTCCCCCAAATGCTAAAGCACCTCCTCCGAATGCTCCCAACCATTTCAACAACTTACCTCGGGATATAGGGGAAGAAGATGATGACACGGTTACAGTCGGTATTGTTGGTGGTTTTGGTGGTGAACTAGATGATGATTCTACAGTTACAGTTGGTATTGTGGGTGGTTTTGCTTGTGGAGTAGGGAGTGCCGATTTTAACGATGATAAATCATATATTACTTCCTGAGCATTTGTATAACGCGCTCTCAAGGAATCTGTGACCATCTTGTCCAGGATTTCTGCTAATTTCGGCTTAATCTTCAGCTTTCTTGCTTCTAAATATTCTCTCCAGGTCCATTTATTATCATCGTCATTGTAAATTACATCTTTTCCCCCTACTGGCAAGCAGCCTGTGAATAAACGAATACAAGTGGCACCCAAGCTATAGATATCACTCGCTGCTGTTGGCCTTCCCTTGATATGTTCTCTGGCTGCATATCCTGGAGTAAATATGCTAGTCATCTGGGTCTGAGGGTTACCCTCTACTTCTTTTACTGCCCCAAAGTCAATTAAAAACAAAGTTCCATCTTGACCCCGGCGCATGATATTTTCTGGTTTAATATCTCGGTGCAGAATATTTTGCTCTTGCAGATAGGCTAACACTGGTAAGATGGAGTTGAGAATCTCTTCTATTTTCTCTTCACTAAATCGCCCTTGAATCTTGTACTCCTCTAAGAGGTTTTCCCCTTCAATATACTGTTGCACCAAATAAAAACTATCATCTTTACTAAAATAGTCGTAAATCTCCGGTATTTGAGGATGTTCTAATTCAGACAGTTTCTTCGCCTCTCTCTCAAACAAGTTCTGAACTATTTGCTTAGCTTGAGTGTTTGTGGCCTCTGTAGAAATTAGTTTTTTAATCACCACTTGGCGGTTAAAGACTCTGATTTGTTCTGCTAGGTAGGTGCGACCGAAACCTCCTTGTCCTAAAATTTTGATGATGCGATAGTCTTCAAAATCGTAGGTAATTGTACTTTGTGCTAAGTTAGCACCACAACCATGGCAGAGGTTATTGTTATCTGGGTTATCTGGGTTTTGACAGCTAGGGTTGAGACAGATAGGCATAATCTGCTTACAATTTTAGTAATTAAAAATAGCATAACATAATTGAGTAATGAGTAATAAGTAATGAGTAATGAGTAATTAGTCTTGAAGTTTTGAAGTAATGAGTTAAAGAATTGATCCTAACCTATTAAAATTTGATTCTCCCCTGTTGGCCAATTTCTGTACTTTTTTGGGAGTGCAAGATATGAGTTGAGATACAAACAGATTAGTAAGGCGATAGCCGATAACTCAGACCCTCGCATCTTTACCTAATGTTACTGGTGGTGGTTGAGTGAGGAAGTAATTATAGCTCCACGCATTATGGTGTTTGACATCAAAATAAAGCTCTTTCCCCCCTTTTTCAAGGGGGGTTAGGGGGGATCAAAATGTCAAACATGTCAACAAGTACTGCTATAGTAATGAGTAATGAGTTGATCCTAACCCCTTAAAAATTGATTCGGAGCCTGTTGGCCAATTTCAGTACTTTTTTGGGAGTGCAAGATATGAGTTGAGATACAAAGAGATTAGTAAGGCGATCGCACTAGGTAAAAGTTATTATTATTAAAATAATTTATTGACAGCAAATGTCTTCATTTTTTGAGATTTTAACATCGCTACGCAACTACAGAAAGTTTTTACAACAGAACCCTTTTGGCGATAAGATTAGAACAGAGTTTAGCATACTAAGTACGAAAGAGCCCCAATTTTTAAGCGTTGAGCATTAATTCTTTAACTCATTACTTCAAAACTCATTACTCATTACTTAACCACCACAAGTAACTTTGGGTAAATATGCAAGATCTGAGTCTAATTGGGGGGAAGGAATTTATTTCACAGGAAGATTACTGAGAATGGGAATTGTGGTGATTCATCATTTACCAGTCACGCCTGAAACCTTATTATTAAGATTATTAGGGAAGGGAAATGTACAAACAAGAGCGATTGAAGAGGTAAACTCATTAGAAGAGAATAATCCCTTCAAGTCGAGTGTTTTAGAACAGTTATATAATTTAGAGCAGAACTTATTTGCGCAAAAGGAAAGAGATTCAGAAACTGAGGAACTAATTATGCGTTTAAAACCACTATATCAACAAGACCGGGCGAAAGCTATTGCAGAAGGTATACAACAAGGTATGCA
>NZ_JALKVM010000032.1:0-31334 GCF_057440575.1 Johannesbaptistia floridana | reverse complement strand
CTCCTTTCAACCTTACTCTAATCAATAATTTTCTCTTAACAAAAGCAGTATTGAACCCCGTCTAATTTCGGTAGCGTTAAATCCAGAATAATGAGATCGTAAGGAAAACAGTTAATAAAATCCCAACCTTGTTCCCCATCAAAGGCTACATCAACAATATATTGTCTCTCTGTAAGAGCTTCGGCGAGGACTTTACTAATCCTTTGATCATCTTCAACTAATAATATTTTCATTTGACCAACAAGATATACTAACCTTCATGATCCTAGTATTCTCATTCTTGATCTAGCAACCTCATCTTCTCACATCTTGCCTCAAAACCCAAATGTTACTGGTTGTGGATGAATAATGAGTTTTGAAGTAAGAAGTCTTGGAGTTTTGAAGTAAGAAGTCTTGGAGTTTTGAAGTCTTGGAGTTTTGAAGTTTTGAAGTCTTGAAGTTTTGAAGTTATGAGTAATCAGTAATGAGTAATGAGTTTTGAAGTAATGAGTTAAAGAATTAATGCGATCGCCCTTAAAAATTGGTTGACCTTTGCTACGATCTTAGGAAGTACGAGAAATGAACTTTTTCTGAGGTTAATTTAGTACATAAGTACTGGTGGAAGATGTGAATATAGCGCTATATCTTGAATGATAACTAATTAAACGGATTTGATATCATTTAAGTTTATGTTTCTTAACCATTTTTTATCCTGCTATATTATAACTCAATAAAAACTCAATAAAAACTCATATAGTCTTAAGTTTTAATATAATTAAACTGAGGAGAAAAGATGATGGTTAGTCAAATAAATACTTTTAGGATAAGCCAAAAACACCAAGTTCTAGTACTAGGTTGCTTAACTGTTCTGTGGCTGGGTTTTTGGGTTAAAAATTTGTATTCTACTGTTGATCCTGTCTATTGTAGTAATTCTCAAATGCTCAAAGATTATGTTAAAAAGGGTAAAAATGTTAATGCCAAAATTTATTTTAAATTTAATACAATACTTTCGGATGGTCATGAGAGTGCAACTCTTTTAGAGTGCGCAATATTTCAAAATAATCAAGAGTTAGTAGAAATCCTGGTACAAAAGGGAGCGAATGTTAATACTTCCACTCCTTATAATAGTCAAACTCTTTTACATGAAGCTGTATTGGAAGGGAATCCCGAAATAGTTAAAATCCTACTAGAAGCAGGGGCTAATCTTCATGCTACCAATTACAATTATCAAACTCCTTTAGATATTGCTGTTACTGAAGGTAACTCCGAAATAGTTAAAATACTGGTGCAAGCTGGGGCTGATGTTCATGCTACCGATGACGACGGTTTCACCTACTTACATTATGCTGCTAAAAATAAAAACATTGAAACAATTAAAATACTAGTGCAAGCTGGGGCTGAGGTCAATGCTACCAATAGCGATGGTGATACTCCCTTAAATCGGGCTCTTTATGGATGGAGATTATATGGTGATACTAGTGAAGAGAACCTAGAAATAGTCAAAATGCTACTAGAAGCCGGGGCTGATGTTTATACTACTAATAAATACGGTAACACTCCATTAGATAGTGCCGCTTGGTCTGGGAACCCCGAAATAGTTAAAATCCTACTAGAAGCAGGTGCTGATGTTCATGCTACCGATGACGACGGTAACACTCCATTAGATAGTGCTGCTAAGGATGGAAACCCCGAAATAGTTAAAATCCTACTAGAAGCAGGTGCTGATGTTCATGCTACCGATGACGACGGTAACACTCCATTAGATAGTGCTGCTAAGGATGGAAACCCCGAAACAGTCGAAATTCTACTGCAAGAAGGGGCTGAGGTCAATGCTACCAATAGCGATGGTGATACTCCTTTACATAGTGCTGCTATAGCTGGAAACAGTGAAATAGTGGAAATCTTACTGCAAGCAGGGGCTGATGTCAATGCTACCAATAGCGATGGTATAACACCGACCAAATTAGCTTATGAAAAAGGTCATGGTGAAACCGCTTATCTACTTCAACAACATGGTGGTTTGACCTCTATAGAATAAGAGACTTCTTTATTTCTCAATCAATTCTCCATCAATTCTCAAAAAAATCCGATTAGAACTCAATTAAGCATCAATTAGGATCAAAGGTAAAAAGATAATTAGTCTATACTTTAGGAGAAAATATATGTTTTCTATCTTCAATTCTATTTTGGCTTGCGGTCCAACTGTCGGTTATTATGAGCATCTACATCGACATTCCGAATACGTGAATTTATATAATATGGCTTCTTTTATAACATTACTAACTGGAGCAGTATTAGTAAAAATCATTTTTTTTCTGGTTAATGAGCGACACATCAGTCCATTTCAATCAAGTTTTGCCATTATAGTAGCTAATATCTATAGCTCTATTATGGCTTTCGCCGTAACCCATCTATTTTATTACGATTATCGCTGGTCACTGTTTAGATTGTTATTTATATTTGACCGGAGAATTTATTTGTTTGTTAGTTTGTTAGTATTAACACCAATATGCTTTATTTTGCCTTGTCAACGGTTTGCCCAACTGAAATATAAGTTGTTTGGTTGTATCGAAATGAACTTTGGCAGATTAATGTTATGGTGTTTAATTTTACATACTGCTAACATAGTATTATTAGAATTATCTTATGAGCAGGAGTGGTGGTGGTTGAAATTTGTTTACATTTTTTCTGCTTTAGGGATGGGAATGTTTTTGACTACTTTATGGGAAGAGCCAATTGTTCACGCTATTTTAGCTAAAAAAATGACTAACCCGCCTCAATTTTTGCTCAAGTCTGTAACTAGAGCTAATCTTTATACCCTACTATTCTTAATGGTTTTCGTCGTTTTTAGCAATACAGATATATCTTTGTTTGGACCATTGACAGATCCTCCCAATTTCATCTTTGATATCTTATGGATTGTTGCCTTTTTTCTAACTCCTATTTGGATTATAGGTAATATTGTATATTATGTTAAAAAACGAGCCTCTAAGCATCGGCAGCAACATGGGCACACAATGGCAACTCTTAATTTACCTCAGATACAGACTAAAGAAAAAATATTGGGAGAAAACAAACCAAGTAGAGGTTAGACTATTAAACTAATTAAATAATCTACAACTTCAGTCACGGTAATTTGCTGTTGGTCTTTATCGGCGCGTTTGACTACCTCTACCTTATTTTCTTTGAGAGATCTCCCAGTAACAACACGATAGGGAATACCAATTAAATCAGCATCTTTGAATTTAACACCAGCTCTTTCATCGCGATCGTCTAAAATAGCTTCTATACCAGCTTCAGTTAAATCTTGATAGATTTGTTCAGCAACACTTACCTGTTGAGAATCTCCTAAATTAGGAATAATCACAATTACTTGATAGGGTGCGATACTCACAGGCCAAATTATACCATCCTTATCGTGATTTTGTTCTACTGTAGCTTGAGCCAGACGAGATACACCAATACCATAACAACCCATGGCTAAAGGTATTTCTTCCCCCTCTTCGTTGGTACAAGTGGCTCCCATCGCTTGAGAATATTTAGTGCCTAGTTGAAAAATATGCCCTACTTCGATACCTCTAGCACTTAGTAACACCTGTTGAGAATCTTCACTTACTAAATCTCCTGCTTGAGCTTGACGAATATCTACTACTCTAGATGGTAAGGTAAAATCAGTACCCCAATTAGCTCCTACTACATGATATTCGCTTTCATTGGCACCAGTCACGAAATTTTTCAAATCAACAGCAGTTTCATCTACATAAGAAATAAACTCAGGGATAATCTCTTCACTCTTGATTAAATAATCATTACTTAAATTAGGTGCTATGTAACCCCAGGGTAGAGGTTTACTTGCCCATTTAGCCGCGGTAGTTTTATCAGCAACTTTTAGAGAAATTAGAGTATTAGATTGATACTGGGGTGCTAATTTAGTTAACTCATTTTGTAATTTGACTTCGTTGATCTCTTGATCTCCTCTAATATTTACTAATACTAAAGCTAGTTTTCCCGACTCATATACCGCCTCATAGATAATATTTTTTACTGTAGCTGTAGGAGAACAAGATAAAGCGTCACATAATAGAGCTATAGTTGCTGTATCTGGAGTATGTTTTTTTTCATATTTAGTATAGGGAGAAGCTTCTGGCGCCGGAGGCAGAGAAATGGCTTTTTCAGTATTAGCTGCATAACTACCATCTTCTGTGTAGAGAATTTCATCTTCCCCAGATTCAGCTATAATCATAAATTCTTGAGAACCAGATCCACCAATTGCCCCAGAATCAGCATCTACAGCGCGATAGTCTAAACCACAGCGTTCAAAAATGCGCCGATAGGCACGATCCATTTTAGCGTAGGTGGCTTTTAAGCCTGTATCATCTAGATCAAAAGAATAGGCATCTTTCATAATAAATTCACGCCCCCTCATTAAACCAAAGCGCGGGCGAATTTCATCTCGGAATTTAGTTTGAATTTGATATATATTTAGGGGAAGTTGTCTATAGGAACGAATTAAATCACGAGCGATCGCTGTAATCACTTCTTCATGAGTTGGTCCTAATCCTAGTTCTCTTTTTTGTCTATCTATCAGGGTAAACATAATACCTTCGGCTTTGGTATAGGTATCCCAACGACCTGATTCTTTCCATAATTCAGACGGTTGTAACTGTGGTAGAAGACATTCCCAAGCGCCTGCTGCATTCATTTCTTCTCTGACAATCTGACTCACTTTTTGTAAAACTCGCCACATCATCGGTAAGTAGGCATAGATGCCGCTTCCAATTCTTCTGATATATCCTGCCCTTACTAATAGTTTATGACTGATAATTTCTGCTTCTGCTGGGTCTTCTCGCAGGGTTACAAATAGCATTTGGGATAGTCGCATGGTTAAACCTTACACTCAATAAAATTATGATGATTTATATAATTTTGCTAATCATAACATATAGCTGTTCCTATAACAGTTAGAACAACTCAAAAAGCCTTTCACACTAAATTTGCTTTATATACTCTAGTTTTTTAAAAAATTGTAACTATACTGTAATTTATAATGCTTTGATAGGGCTAAAGCCCTACTACAAACTTAGCGGTCTTTACTAAGTTATTATATTCACTAGGAAAAATAAGGAAATTAAAAATGCGTTATAGAGCGATCGCCACTGATTTTGATGGCACTTTGGCTACAGAAGGTATAGTTGATGCTAATACTATTGCTTCTCTAATTCGCTATCGCGAAGCTGGTGGTAAGTTAATTTTAATCACTGGCAGAATTTTAGAGCAATTATTAGAAATATTCTCTGAAATTGAGCTTTTTGAAGGAATAGTTGCAGAAAATGGGGCAGTTTTTTATAATCCTCATCAACAAACTACACAATTTTTAGGACAACCTTTTCCAGAGGAGTTTATCTCAACTTTGGTAGATAAAAATGTTCAACCTGTTAATCCTGGTCAAGTTTTGGTCGCTACTCGTCAACCTCATCAAGAAACTCTACAATACATAATTGATTCTATGGGTATTGATGCTTCCATAATTTTAAATAAGAAAGAAATTATGATCTTACCTACTGGTGTTAACAAAGCTACTGGTTTACAATTGGCTTTAACAGAACTTGGTATTGATTCTGATACAGTTGTTGGTATTGGTGATGCTGAAAATGATGAACATCTTCTACTCAGTTGTGGTTTAGCTGTAGCTGTAGCCAATGCAGTCCCAGAATTAAAGGCGATCTCCCACCGTGTAACTACTGCATCTGCTGGAGGTGGTATTCAAGAGATAATTAATTGGATTTTAAGTAATGAGTAATTTTAAAAAATGCTCAAAATAGCTTTAAAATACTTTTTTTATACTCAAAAAGAAAAAGCCTTGCTATGTATACTGTTCTGGAGTTCCCTTTCCTTGTATTTATAGCATTTTTTTAGATAAATGATATTATCATAGCAGATTCGATAGAGCCAGATTAAAATATAGATTTACCCTAGCTACTTATGTTTAAACAAACTACTCTGCTCAAACTTTTAACTATTTTTAGCTTATCTTTGACTTTAACAGTATTTATTCCCCAAATAAGCACTTCACAAGTTATTTTACAATCTGTTACCGGAAACACTGATACTCATCAGCACAAATCTTTAGATTTGATTGTAGAAGCTAAAAACTTCTATCAAAACCGTCAATACTCCCAGGCAATTAAAATATTAAATCAAGCTGTTGACTCTTTTGCTTCTCAACAAGATTTTCTCAATCAAAGTATGGCTTTGAGTAATTTAGCTTTAATTTACCAAAATCTAGGAGAGTGGAAAGAAGCTGGGGTAAAAATTAACGAAAGTTTGACTATTCTTAACAGTCAACCTGATAGTATCGATAAATCACGAATATTAGCTCAAACTTTAGATCTTAAAGGGATAAATCAGAGAGAAGAAAATAACTTAGAAGCAGCAATTGAAAGCTGGAAAAAAGCTGAAGAAATATATTTAAGTATAGATAAGATTGAGGAAGCTGAAGAAAGTAAACTGAATCAAATTTTAGCAATGCAAGAACTAGGATTACATAATCGTGCCTGCAATGCTTTAATAGATATTTTGAGTTTTGATATTAAAACTTGTCAAGAATTAAGTGAATTAAGCCACACAGAGTTGAAAAAGCAACTAGAAACAAATACTAGTGAGTCGCTGAGTTTAAACCAAATTAAAGCAATGAAATATTGGGGAGATGTACTCAGATTAAGTAATCAACTAAAGGAATCTCAGCTAGTTCTAGAAAGTAGTTTAAATTCAGCCCAAAAATTAGCAAATGACTTAAACAAACAGCAGATAATCCCAAGCATTTATTTGAGTTTGGGAAATACAGCTAGGAGTCAAGAACTCCCTGATGCGGCTTTAAATTATTATCAAAAGGCCGAAACTGCCACAACTGATCCAGAACTTGAACTGAGAGGCGAACTAAATCAACTTAATTTATTAATAGCACAAGCATCATGGTCAAAACTGCCAAATATTTTACCAAAAATCAATTCAAAAATTAAACAATTACCTGTAGGTAGAGTTGCCATAGATACACGTCTTAATCTCGCTCAAAGTTTGCTTTGCTGGGAAAAAGCAACTTTAACTAGTCAAGAATCTCAGGAAAATTCACCACTTTTAGAACAATGTAAGCATAAAATTAATTCAGAAACTCCGCCTGATACCCCGGAGCAAAGTTATTTAAGAGAAATATTAAACGAAGCCTTGCAGGAAGCTGAAACTATCAACAATCAAAAATTAGCAGCTTATACTTTAGTTTACCTAGGGGGAATTAATCAACAACAGAAAAATATAGATGAAGCAATTAATTTAACTACACAGGCACTTAGCTTAATTTCTGATTCTACTAATCCAGAAATTACTTATTTATCTCAATGGCAGTTAGGACGTCTATATTTAATCAAAGGAGAAACAACGGAGGCGCTCAATTTTTACAACCAATCTTTTAATACTCTAGAATCATTACGAGGGGAGTTGATAGGAATAACCGTCAATACTCAATTGAGTTTCCGTAGGAGTGTTGAACCTGTTTATCGAGAATATGTAGATTTACTCTTAAAATCAGCAAACCCTAGCCAAGAAAATCTTAACCAAGCTCGAAATGTTATAGAAGCTTTACAAATAGCCGAGTTAAATGACTTTTTTCGAGATGCTTGCACTACAGCTAAACCTCAACAAATAGATGAATTAGTTCAAGAGGCAGAAGTACCAACAGCATTCTTTTATCCTATTATCCTCAAAGACCGCTTAGAAGTTATTGTGGCCTTTTCTGGGGAGCAAACACTGGGAAATTATAGTACGAAAATTGATTCTACAGAATTAAATCAACTCTTGAATCAACTACGGATTGATTTTAGCATCATTACTCGTTTACCAGAAGTGAGAAGCTCATCAATTAAACTATATAACTGGTTAATTGGAGAAGAAGTAGAGGCAGAGTTAGATGAGAGAAATATCAAAAATTTAGTTTTTGTTCTCGATGGATTGCTGAGAAATGTTCCGATGGCGGCTCTTTTTAATGAAAAAACAGGTCAATATTTAGTAGAAAAATATGCGATCGCCCTAGCCCCCGGCTTACAACTCCTAACTCCTCAACCCATAGCAGAAGTTGATCTCAATTTACTTATAGCAGGTTTAACTGAAGAACGTACTATAGAAGATGGTTCTCCTTTTCCCTCACTCAACTATGTGGAAAAAGAAGTCACAGAAATCATCAACATCTTCCCTAATAACAGTAGATTACTTCTCAACGAAGATTTTGTCAAAGACAGATTAGAAACAGAACTTAACGCTAATCAATTTAACCTAGTTCATATTTCTACTCACGGGGAATTTAAAGAGGAATTAAACGATATTTATGTGGTGAGTTGGAATGAACTTTTAAGAATAGATGATTTAGAAAGCCTATTTGAATTAAATAGAGAACCAGAAACCAACCCTATTGAATTATTAGTATTTAGTGCTTGTAAAACTGCCGCAGGGGATGAAAGAACCACACTAGGTATAGCTGGTATAACGGTAAGGGCGGGAGCGCGTAGTGCAATTGCAGCTTTATGGCCTGTACAAGACACTTCTACCACGGAGTTTATGCGCATATTTTATGAACAATTAATTAACATCAAGGAAACAGGCGGTCTCAATAAAGCTGAAGCCCTCCGCCAAACCCAAATAGCTTTTATCCAGGATAGAGAGCAATATGGATATACACAACCTTACTATTGGGCTTCTTTTATCTTACTAGGTAACTGGCTCTAGTTCTCAATTACAACATTCTACAATGGGTTCTCCTACCAAACTATCTAAATCCTCACTTCTCAATAACAGTCTCCAATCTGTATTTAATTGAGTATCATCAGGATTTTGCCGAAGTTGTTCAGCTACAAGAGTTATGGCATCAAACCAAATTTGATTAGAGGCATAATCAGAATATTGTGGATTAGGATGTTGGAAATCAACTTTTTTGATATAGCCTTTGACAAAGACGTTGTCCACAACATCTGAGGTGCAAAAGATTGTCAAAGCCCAAGTATAACTTTTTTCCTGTTCCATTTGTTTGAGAGTAGTTTCTGGTATAGGAATACCAATAATTCCTGGTGTTTGGTCTAGGTATACTTGAGTTTTATAAATATTTTTACTATTATTTTCGTCTTGTACCACAAATTCTGCATTTTGTACATTTCTATAACTATATGGTACATAAACCCAGATACTGGTAGTATTATTTGCTGTAGAACTGAAATCTTCATATTCGGGAACTATAGCCACTGTCGGTTTCTCAACAACTGGACAATTAGGATTTCTGGAAACTCCAGAGAATCTTGTATTTATTCTCTGTGTGCCAGCAAAATTCAGTTGACTACCATCTAATTTACCACCATTGAGATGTTGGTCTGGAGTAGAGTCGGCTTTTTCTGCTATTACTTTAGCAGTAAAAATACTTATATTAGTAATAATAGCAGTTAAACTAATGATTGAAAGCAAATTTCTCAGGTTAATCATGATCATAGAAAAATTTTGTTGTTTTAATAGCTTTATTTATGGGAGCTATTTGTGGCAATTTTAGCTTAATCTTGTGATTGATTACAAGAACAACTTACTACAAGTTCTATATATAGCATAAACATTTTATGCTATTTATCAGAGATAGTGCGATCGCACTTGGCTTGTAGGTTGGGCCCTTCTCAGATCTTCCACCAAAACCCACTCATCTACTGGTGGATGAATAATGAGTTTTGAAGTAAGAAGTCTTTACGTCTTTAAGTAATGAGTTAAAGAATTAATGCGATCGCCCTTAAAAATTGGTTGACCAAAAAGGCGTATTCAGTATTTTTGTTCTCCTGATGCTTTTCTTAGACGAAAGAGAAATGAACTTTTGACCGCGCTTATGCTCATATCTTGCACGCAAGTACAAAAGTACAGAAATTGACCAACAGGCGAGAATCAATTTTTAAGGGGTTAGGATCAATTCTTTAACTCATTACTCATTACTTCAAGACTTCAAGACTGATTATGGTGCGTTACGGGCTGCGCCCTAACACACCCTACTAATGCTGCTTCAAAACTTCTTTCACTTCAAGACTTCAAACTCATTACTTCAAAACTCATTACTCAACCACAACCAGTAACATTAAGTAAAGATGCTTTGGTCTGAGTATGGCCCCGGATTTTAAATCCGGGGAACGGATGACCACAATAATTTGGTACATAAGTACTGGTGGAAGATGTGAGTTGAGGTAACGAAACCCAACAATCTCAAGAGGTGACAAGGAAGCTATGATCTAGGCATGGTTTACTCAGCTCTTCCATCTTTATCAAAGAAAGTCTACCAAGCCGAAGCAACTAAAATAACCCATCAATAGATAAATACCTCTCCCCTGTGTCATAACAAAAGCCTAAGATAACCGGGTTTTCGGCTTTTAACTGCTTGATTTGTTTATTGATAGCGGCCAGGGTTGCTCCCGAAGATATTCCTACTAAAACTCCCTCTTCCTTTGCCATTCTTGCTGCAAACTCAAAAGATTCTTCTTCGCTGACGGTAATAACCCCATCTATGTACTCTGATTGATAGTTTTCAGGAATAAACCCTGCACCAATTCCTTGTATTTTATGAGAACCTGAACTTCCACCACTTATCACTGGTGATTTTTCGGGCTCCACCGCTAATACTTTAAGCTTTGGAAAATGTTTTTTTAGTACTTTAGCGCATCCAGAGATATGACCCCCTGTACCAACTCCAGTAATTAGATAATCAATTCCTTGGGGGAAATCTTTAATAATTTCTTCTGCTGTATACAATGAATGAGCTTTGATATTAGAAGGATTGGTAAATTGCTGGGGTATCCATACTTTTTGCCCCTCACTTTTTAATTTATTACACAGTTCATCAGCATGTCTAATTGCTCCTGGTATTCCTTCCTCTTTTGGTGTTAAGCTTATTTCAGCTCCATAGGCTTTCATAATCTTTCTTCTCTCAATAGACATGGACTCTGGCATGACTAGGATTAAACGATAACCTTTTACTGCTGCCACCATACTTAAACCTATTCCTGTATTTCCTGAAGTAGGTTCAATAATTACAGTGTCGTTACTTAAATAACCTGACTCTTCAGCATCTAGAATCATTTGTAGAGCAATTCTATCTTTGATACTCCCTCCAGGGTTTGAACGTTCTAATTTATACCAAATTTCCGGTTGAACATCTTCATTAATAACATCATTGTATAAATGATTCAAACGTAGATGAGGAGTATTTCCAATTAAATCGATGACTGAATTTGCTTTCATATTAAAATGTTATATGTTATGAGGAATTTTGTTATTGTTTGATTTTAATTTAAGTAAGCTGCTTTTGTGCATCTAAATTAAATTATGAAGATACCGGAACACCGGAACAGCATGGATTATCAGTTTTTGCAGTTAATTTAAATTTAATAATAT
Organism: Johannesbaptistia floridana; assembly: GCF_057440575.1. Lineage (NCBI taxonomy): Bacteria > Bacillati > Cyanobacteriota > Cyanophyceae > Chroococcales > Cyanothrichaceae > Johannesbaptistia > Johannesbaptistia floridana. The sequence goes on along the minus strand of NZ_JALKVM010000032.1, from coordinate 19,901 downwards.
CCAGTTTAATTACTTCTTGTTTTTTTTACGGAGTCAACTCTAACATTTTACCTTGATTATTTTCTGATAAATAATTAACAAATCTGCCATTTGACACCAAGTTCGGTTTTTATGGCTCTTCTGCACTTAGTATGCAAAAAATATAGGAAAACCAGATGGGGCAAAGAAATCAGCTAAACTGATGATTTGAAAATTGAAATCGTTACCCCCATATCTTGCACCAGAACTTATGTACTAAATTAACCTCAGAAAAAGTTCATTTCTCTTTACCCTAAGAAAAGTAGCAAAGGTCATCTATCGCCCCGGATTTTAAATCCGGGGCGATAGATGACCGCCCAGACGCGGTCAACCAATTTTTAAGCGTTGAGCATTAATTCTTTAACTCATTACTTCAAAACTTCAAGACTTCAAGACTTCTTACTTCAAGACGTCTTACTCATTACTCCTTACTCCTTACTCATTACTCAACTCCAACCAGTAACTTTGGGTAAAGATGCGAGGGTCTGAGTTAAATGTATACTATACTAGTTAAATATACTAGCAATCTGCATATCTATTGTTTCTAAAAATCTTACTTCGTGAAGTGCGTAGTAACATATTGTGGAGATTTCTTGGGGGTTGATTGACTTAACTCGAACATTGTGAATAAACTCCAATCGCTTTTTAGTACCAATCGTCTCAATCGCCCAAAAACCTCGTTTTGTTTTAGTATTTCTTTCTAACACGGCTTCAAGAATTAACTCAGAGATTTGTCCTATACCATCAAAAGTTACATCGCTAGGACAAGAGAATCTCCATGTATCTCTCTGAGGAATAACATATATTAATTTGCCACTTCCATCAACTTCAAAAAACAAAGTTGCACCTCGGCAAGATATATTAACTATTTCTATTTCAGCTTGATTGGCAAATTTATGAAGATATAATTCAAACATATTTCTGATTGTGATTGACTATTATTCTTTGATTGTTCCTAATCTCTCACAAACAGAAGATGCAATTCTACCAATTTAAGTTGGTCTGTTCACTTTCCCAATCGGGACAATCTTGACTATCCCAACCATAAGGGTGCATGGCACAAACTAAAAGGTTACCGTTATAAACGCGACCGTGATAGTGTACGCAGCCTATGCAGGCTGGGTGTAATTGGGAGCTTGCTCTAATTTTAGGGTTAAAATCGAAATCAAGGTCAAAAGGATTGTCTAATAAATCATCACCGTAATTCCTATAACCCTGAAAATCCTCATCTTCTTCATAATCTTGCCTTGTCTCAGAATCTGAAAAATCTCTGGGATTGCGGCCAAAAAATAGAGAATTTATAAAATCTCCTCCTAAACTTTCTTCCAACTCTTCATATATTTCTTCGATTGGTTGAAAAATTTCTATTACTATTTCTTCTATCTCTGGAGTTATATAATTATCTATCTGATTAGCTACAAAATCTATGGTATTTTCTACTTCTTCTGAAAGATTTTCTACAAAAGCATCAAAGTTATCAGAAAACTTTTCTAACTCCTTCGTTACCATAGTTTCCCATTGAGAAAAAAAATTATCGTCTTTATTCTTCATTTTCTTTATTGTTTCTTTTTATTGATTAACTTTTTTGACGCCACTATTCAATAAGCCTCTGTTATGATCTTGTTATAACTAGTTTTTCTGGGTTTTTTGATTCTGTTTCTTGATTCTTCTCTCTATTTTTCTTTTTGTAGTTTACGTAGCTCTTCTTGTAGCTTGGTGACTTCATCGCGTAAATAATCCACAGATTCTGTTGATTCTTCCGTTGATTCTGTTTCCTCGACTACAATTTCAATTAAGCGAGGCTCAGATTTGCTGCTACTACTACTAGAAGAAGTTTCTTGAGAGCTTACTTGAGCTTCTTGAGCTTCTTTGACTAATTCATCAACATACTTTCGGGCTTCTTCTACACTCATTTCCCCTCTAGCTACCATTTCATCAGCCACTTTTTGGGCTTGATTTCTTAATTCTTTGAAGGTAACACCAGCTCTTTCGGCGGCAAAATCAGCCATGCCTACACCAAGATATATTGCTTTTTGAACGAGATCTCCTAAACCTGGCATTTTCTATTTTTTCCCTCCCAAATTTTTGATGGATAGATTATTCCTATATCTAAGATAACTAGATAGAGAAACAAATGGCAATTTACCTTAAGCAAAATTAAGAGGTTTACCTTTGATAGCGGTATGAACTTTACCATGATCATAAACCAGGTTACCATGAACGGCTACTGTGCTACTTTTCTTGGGTCTAAATATTGCATTTTTTTTAGTGGTATCATTGTGATTAACTCTCCATTATATTTTAACCTGCTTGAGTTAGGTAATTATCATGAGTTTTGGTCAATGGATTGGTTTATTAAGTTTAGTACTCTCAATCGGAATTCTTTGGTATATACGGCAGTTACTATTGCTTGTGTTTATGGCAGTTATTTTTGCCACTGTTTTTAATCGTTTAGTAATTTATTTACAAAAGTTTAATCTTAGACGGGGTTTAGCAGTTCTTGTAGTTTTAATTAGCTTTTTTTTAATAGCTATTTTAGCTTTTTTCGTGATTGTTCCTCCTTTTGTTGAGCAATTTCAACAGTTGATTTTGAAAATTCCTGCTTTTTGGGTAAGGGTAAATAACACTTGGGTACAAATACAAAATATAGAATGGTTACCAGAATTGCCAAACTCATCTCAGTTAATTCAACAATTGCCTCGGGCGACTTCTAGTATTCTTGGTAATTTTTTAACTATTTTTTCTAATTCTTTTTTTATTTTGTTAAGACTATTATTTGTGATAGTTTTAACAGTGATGATGTTGATTGATCCTCGTGCTTATCGTCAGGGGGCTTTGAGATTATTTCCTTCTTTTTATCGACGTCGGGCTGATGAAATTTTTACACTATCGGAAGTGGCGATCGCTAGTTGGGTAGGTGGTATTTTAATTAATTGTCTATTTATCGGGACCCTAAGCGGCATTGGTTTATTTATTCTACAAATTGATTTTGTCCTAGTTCATGCCTTACTTGCAGGATTACTCAATTTTATCCCGAATATAGGTCCTGCCGCTAGTGTAATTTTTCCCGTCATGGTAGCAGCTTTAGATGATCCTTGGAAAATCTTAGCCATTCTGTTTTGGTATTTCGTCATTCAGAATATTGAAAGTTATTGGTTAACCCCTAGCGTTATGGCTAAACAAGTTTCCCTACTCCCTGCTGTTACTCTGATGGCTCAAATCTTCTTTACTACAGCTTTGGGTTTATTGGGTTTGTTGTTAGCTTTGCCTTTGACAGTAGTGGGTAAAACTTGGGTAGAAGAAGTTCTCTTCAAAGATATATTAGATAATTGGCAAGTATCAAATATAGATTTAGAGATAGAGGAGACCACCGACGAATTAATACACACTTCTGAAATTATCGATAGTTCTAGTCAAAACAAGTAAAATTAATCATAATAGTAGATTGTTAGATATGGTAAGTGATACTAGTAATACATCAATTTGGTTAAGTATTGTTAAATTACTGCGTTGGGATAAACCAGCAGGCAGACTAATTTTAATGATTCCCGCATTATGGGCAGTTTTTCTAGGGGCAGAAGGTTTACCACCTATACCTCTAGTTGGGGTGATTATTGTGGGGAGTTTAGCCACAAGCGCGGCAGGATGCGTAATTAATGATTTATGGGATCGTGATATCGATCCTTTGGTAGAAAGGACAAAAACCAGACCGTTAGCGGCTCGTAGCTTGTCTGTTACTACAGGTATCGTGATAGCAATAATCTCCCTAGGTTGTGCGGCGATCGCCGCTATCTATCTCAACCGTCTCAGTTTTTTCCTAGCAGTAGCGGCGGTGCCAGTAATTGTGGTTTATCCCCTAGCGAAAAGATTTTTTCCCATTCCTCAACTAGTGCTATCTATAGCTTGGGGTTTTGCCGTATTAATCAGTTGGAGTGCCGTAACTGGGGATTTGAGTCAAGCAACTTGGTTACTGTGGGGAGCAACTGTAACCTGGACATTGGGCTTTGATACTGTTTACGCCATGGCAGACAGGGAAGATGATCAAAAAATTGGTATCAATTCTAGTGCCATTTTTTTCGGTAAATACGCCCCTGAGGCAGTAGGATTCTTCTTTTTAGTAGCTACTGGTTTACTGGTAGCTGTAGGTTTAGAAATGGGGTTGGCTTGGATTTATTACCTCGGAGTGATTGTCGTGGCGATCTCCTGGATTTGGCAGTATTTACAGCTACGAAATCCTGATATTTCTAAGGATACCTATGGATTAATTTTTCGTCAGAATGTTTGGTTAGGATTTATCTTGTTATTAAGTATGATTACTAGCTTAAACTTACTATAATGCGAGCTTTAATAAACTTTTTATCCGTAATTAATCTGATGCTTATTTATGATTAATTTTTTATACGGATAAATACAGTTTTTAGCTTGTTACACATGAAGCTAAAATTAAGCAAACTAGGTACAAACAACAATTGAGATGGCATCATCAGAACAATTATCTCTAATTAAACAAGGTTTTAAACAATGGAATTCTTGGCGAGACAAAAATTCCATAGTAGTAATAGATTTAAGCAATGCTGATTTAAGCGGCTTAGATTTATCCCGTAGTAAACTTTGGGGTGCTAATCTACAAGGTACTAATCTACAAGGTGCCAATCTATCTAATTCAGATTTGCGCAATGCAGATTTTCGCAGTAGTAATCTCAGTCAAGCTAATTTCGTGAAAGCAGACTTAAGAAATGTTGATTTTAGCGCGACGAATTTAAACAAGACAAATTTTAGCCAAGCTAACTTAAAAGGGGCAATTTTTTTAGACATTAATTCTCAGGGAACTAATTTTACTGGTGCTAATTTAATAGCTGTTTTTATCAAAAATTGTGTGTTCAGAGATATTATCTTAACAGAATCTATCTGCACTCATGTATACTTAGATAAAAACAGATCCAATCGCTACCCTAGAGAGAATAATTTTGAGCCTGGAGAGTTCGCTAGTTTTTTACAAAAAGATGTCATAACAACAACATCAATTCTCAAAGTAGATACTCCTAAAAAGAATGAGAAAGAGAGACTATTTACTCTCAATAGTCAAGAAGATAAACCACAATTTAAAACAGAAAAGAGCGTAAATAAGCAAAATAGTGAACATCTTGATAATTTGGCTCTAGTTATCACTAGTTTTATTCAAGATGTATCAGAAAATATTCCAGAGTCTCCAGTTCGTCATGTGAGAATAGCAACTAAGGTAATTGAGTTGTTAAAAACCGACAATTTTTCCTCAGAAACAGTTCAAAAAGCGAGAAATGCTGGAGATTTAAATAAACTGATAGAATTAATTCCTCATCCTGCTACTCATTTCATTGTAATTGGTCTGAAAAAATAGATTTTCATCAAAAAGTAATTAGTTATTTTTTTATTTGGCGATCGCTTCTTCTAATATCAAAACCGTTTAATCACCCACATTTAAAACTATCTGAAACTCTTATAATCAGTAGATTGTAATTATGTTCATTTTACCGGATTTGCTCTAAATACAAGATAATTGACGGTGCATTACACGAATGTTAACGCACCCTACAGTTCTGTGTCAGTTCACTACAGTTCTGAAATTCTAGCATTTTTAAAAAGAAACCGCTTGAAAGTCTTACTAATTTTGCTTATCTTTCATACCAAATTGATTCCAATTGTTGAGCTATCGCACCTACTTCTTCAACTTCTGTGGCAGTAGTTAAAAGCTTGGTTACATGACCTAATTTACGACCAGGATGAGATTGGGTCTTACCATACCAATGTACAAAGGTATGGGGAATAGCTGCTAGTTGTTGGCGTTGAGTTTGATAGTCGTGGTGTGAATGTTCATATCCCAATAAGTTGATCATCAAGGCGCCTTTTGTTTTAAAATTGGGTTGAGGTAGGGGTAGGTTGGCGATCGCCCTAAGCTGCATTTCAAATTGAGATACCTCACAGGCATCTAGGGTATAATGTCCTGAATTATGGGTGCGGGGTGCAATTTCATTAATTAATACTTGTCCAGTTTTTGTCAAAAAGAATTCTATGCCGAGGATACCCACATATTCTAGACTTTCTAAAATAGTAGTAGTAATTTCTTTAACTTGTTCTACAATCTTTTGAGAAACAGCAGCCGGGGCAATCACGCGGTGACAGACTTGTTTTTCCTGTTGGGTTTCCACTAGGGGATAAATTGCTATAGTGCCGGAGTTGTTGCGGGCTGCCATCACTGCTAATTCCTTAGTAAAGGGTATATATTCTTCCACAAGTAGGGGAGTATCTTTTAGTTTTTTTCTAGTTGCGGTCAACTCCTCGTAATTGTTAATCATAAAAGTACCTTGTCCATCGTAGCCATGACGACGTGCTTTTAAAACTAGGGGAAATTGGTCATGTGACAGTTCAGGTAATTCTTGCTCTAGATTAACAAACCAAGGCACAGGTAAACCCAGTTTTTGCAGATAGCTTCGCTGGGTATATTTATCTAAAAGAGGGGTTAAACTGTTTAAACTAGGGAAAAAGATAGCATTTTTAGCCGCTAAATTTTCGAGAATTTTAAGATCAATAAATTCATTTTCAAAGGTAATTATATCGCTCATCTTCGCTAGTTTAGCCGTGGCGATCGCATCATTTAGAGGAGCTAGTATTACTTTTTCTCCTAATTTAGCCCCTGGATCTTCAGAATTGGGAGTTTGTATAATTAGTTCTAGGTTAAGTTTCCGTGCAGCAGCTACCATCATTGCGGCTAATTGTCCACCGCCGATTATACCCACTCTGTTGATTTCCATCTTCTTTTATACTATATTCAGACACAATATTTTACCTTAAAATCATGGGACAATCAAAGGTTATCATTGCTAGTTTACTCCTTGGTGCTGGTATACCCACCTTACTCATCGGAATTTTTCTTGATAGTCGCATTTTACCTCTACCAATTCTGGGATTGGCGTGCGCCATATATCTCCTTTGGAATGTATCTCAAATTAAATCAAATTCTGATCAATCTCTAGAGACAAAACACAAGAGAGTTTAATTATCCAAAGATAATTTTAAATCAACCTTAAATCAACTGATGAGAGCGTTTGTAGCTATATACAGTATTTTGTAACAACATAGCTACAGTCATGGGACCTATTCCCCCTGGTACTGGTGTAATTGCGCTTGCTACTTGTGCCGCACTAGCAAAATTTACATCACCAACTAGGATAGAATTTCCCTGACTATCTACGCTGCGATTAATACCTACATCCATAACTACTGCACCAGGTTTAAGCATATCTCCCGTAATTAGATTAACTTTACCTACTGCCGGGACAATTATATCGGCTTGGCGTGTTAAACTGGGCAAATCTCTAGTTTTAGAATGAGCGATAGTTACTGTAGCGCCTGCGGCTAATAGCATCATTGCCATAGGTTTCCCTACTAAAATACTGCGTCCAATCACCAAAGCCTGTTTACCCACTAACTCAATATTATACTCAGCTAGGAGGGCCATTACTCCTGATGGAGTACAACTGCGTAGACCTGGTTCATCTCGTAGTAAACGTCCCATATTCATAGGATGTAAACCATCAACGTCTTTCTCAGGAGATATTTTCTCTAGTAAAGCCACAGCATCTAAATGTTTTGGTAAGGGTAATTGAACTAAAATTCCATCTACTTGAGGATTTTCGTTAAGTTTTTCTATTTCCTCTTCTAATTCTGATTGGGTAGTAGTTTCAGGATAATGTCTACCGAAGGAAACTATACCTATTTTGGTACAGGCACGTTCTTTGTTACGAACATATACGGCACTAGCGGGATTATCTCCCACCATCAGTACCGCTAGTCCTGGTTTTCTCCCTAGTTTTGGAGATAATAACTCAATTTCACTTTTGAGTGTTTGTTGTATTTTTTTAGCTAAAGCTTTACCATCAAGGATGAGAGATTGCATAATAAAATTGTTCCTATAAAAAAAGCTAATTTTATGAGTATTTCATCTATTACTGTAACCATGGCGATTTTACACCAAGATGGTAAATTTTTACTACAGTTGCGGGATGATTATCCTGATATTCTCTATCCTGGACATTGGGGTTTTTTTGGTGGTCATATTGAAGAGGGGGAGAGATTAATAGAGGGTTTAAAAAGAGAGTTGTGGGAAGAAATCACCTATCAACCGCCATCTGTGAATTTATTTCGTTCTTATATTGATATTAATCGTAAAGCATACATTTATTCTGCTCCTCTAACAGTCAGTTTAGATACATTAGTACAGCATGAAGGTCAAGATATGGCTTTAGTAAGTCCAGAGTCGATTCAAAAAGGATGTGTCTATTCTGAGAAAATTCAGGAAGTTAGACCTATTGGCGATTTACATCGTCAGGTTTTATTGGATTTTATTGACTCTAACTAGCCTAACTGGGGGCGCAAGCCTTGCGCCCCTACAAAAGCTCACTTAGTTAAAACTTAGATCGCCTTTTCAATGATTATTCCCATTTTAGATGTATAAGAAAATGTCAATGTTTTTAAAGTTTGTCAAGTTAACAGCACTTCTTTATCCCAAATATTGATGTTTAACTGTTAACCACAACAGCTACAAACTGGCGAGGTATTTGTAGGTGTGATGGCTTTAAAAACGTAGTTTGATAAAACTAAGACTGGTCAACTATAGGCTTTTGCAAGCCCCCACGATCATCGGTACTCCGATGATCGTGGTGGGATGTTGACTGCTATAGTTGTTTAGTAGGTTTCTACGTGCCAGCGATGGGCTTTTTTCAGGTCTTTTTGATATTGAGACCAATCAATCTCTTTCTTAGACGCTTCTCCACGCATAGCATCATCAATACCATCTTCCATGCCTTTGAGACCACAAATATAGGTATGAGTGTTCTCTTTTTGAATTAATTCCCAAATTTCTGGGGCGTGTTCAGCTACTCGGTGTTGAATATACATACGGCCACCTTCGGAATTTTTCTGTTCACGACTAATCGCATAGGTAATGCGGAAGTGATCGCTGAATTCTTTTTGTAGCTCTTCTAATTCTTCTTTGTAGAGAATATTAGCTGTGTAGGGAACACCAAAGATTAACCAGGCAAATCCTTTGAATTTATAATCTTCGTGCTGTTCTTTGAACATACGCCATAAATAAGCCCGGAAAGGAGCTATTCCTGTTCCTGTAGCCATCATGATGATGTTAGCATCTTCATCAGGAGGTAGGAGCATTTCTTTTCCTACTGGTCCTGTAATCGCTACGTCTGCTCCTGGTTCTAGATTACATAGGTATGTAGAGCACACTCCATAAACAGTTTCTCCAGTTTCTTTATTTTGATACTCTAACTGACGTACACAGAGAGAAACAGTTTTATCATCTAAATGGTCCCCATGACGAGTAGAGGCGATAGAATATAATCTTAATTTATGAGGTTTGCCGCTTCCGTCAGTACCAGGAGGAATGATTCCGATACTTTGGCCTTCTAAATAGCGTAAGTCTCCCTCAGATATATCAAAGGTTAGGTGACGTACAGTTCCGCTACCACCTTCTTTGACTAATTCTGTATTTTCCACACATTTCCCGATAAAGGGATTTTTGGGACGATAGATATTTACAGGAATATCTTGGCTTTGTGATTTTGCTTGAGTCATAGATTTGCTTTTATTTGTTTTTCCTTCTATTTCTTTTTCTTTATCACTATCCAACGGTTTTATACTGACAATGCGTCCGCCTAATTTAGTAATGCGCTGCATTTCTTGGTTCATTCTTGAATATGGAACCTTAATAAAAGTACTACCGCTGCGACGAATTGGGTATTCTAACTTATCTGTTTGTCTGTTTTGATTTAAACCAACTACTTCGTAAACGAAGATGCGATTGGCATAATCACTTCTGTTGTCCGTTTGACCTGCAATGAAAGGAGTATACATTTTTCCTTTGGTTTCCTAAACTTTCATCAATAGAGCTATATAATAGCCTACCATTCAACAGTTACGGTGATCAGGTCAAATTTACGGACTAACTATTTATCTAGGTTAACAAAACTTAAATTTAAAAACCGTCAAAATTTAAGCAATTTAATTTTTTCTTTACTTTAATGACCAAGACAGCTTAGGATATAAAGTTAAGTAAATCAGCAGTGCTATAGGGAATGAATAGGCTTGTTTGTACAAGGAAATTCTGGTAAAATTTGCCCAAATATATCTAAGGATAACCAACTCAAAGACAAGTGGGTAAAGCCTTTTGTATTTGCAGCAACAAGACTTTTACCTAAATTAGACTTGCTCGATTAAACGGCTGTTTACAGCTATTTTGCTTGATAACATAACATTTTGGATAAGAGGAAACCTATGACCACCCAGTCAGATAAAGTAGTAGTTATTGGTGTAGCCGGTGACTCTGGTTGTGGAAAATCAACTTTTTTACGTCGTCTTACTGATTTATTCGGTGAAGAATTTATGACAGTTATCTGTTTAGATGACTATCATAGTCTAGATCGCAAAGGCAGAAAAGCCGCTGGAGTAACTGCACTAAATCCCAAAGCTAATAATTTTGATTTGATGTACGAACAAATTAGAGACCTCAAATCAGGAAAAGCTATTGATAAGCCAATTTACAACCACGAAACGGGGATGATAGACCCTCCTGAAAGGATCGAACCCAACAAAGTAATAGTAATCGAAGGCTTACATCCATTTTACGATGAGAGAGTCAGAGAATTAGTAGATTTCGGCGTTTATCTCGATATCTCTGAAGAAGTAAAAATTAATTGGAAAATTCAACGGGATATGGCAGAACGTGGTCACACTTATGAGGATGTTCTCGCGTCTATAAATTCCCGTAAACCCGATTTTGAAGCTTATATCGACCCTCAAAAACAATACGCAGAGGTAGTTATTCAAATTCTACCTACTCAGTTAATTGATGACAAAGAGAGCAAAATCCTACGAGTTCGTCTCATCCAAAAAGAAGGTGTAGAAAATTTTGAACCTGCTTACCTCTTCGATGAAGGATCAACTATCGATTGGAGACCTTGTGGTCGTAAGTTGACTTGTGCTTATCCTGGAATTAAATTATTCTATGGACCTGATAGTTATTATGGTCAAGAAGTTTCTGTTTTAGAAATTGACGGACAATTTGATAATCTCGAAGAAATTATTTATATCGAAAGCCATCTCAGTAAAACTGGAACTAAGCATTATGGAGAAATGACTGAATTGTTACTCCATCATAAAGATTATCCCGGATCTAATAATGGTTCTGGTCTGTTCCAAGTTTTAGTGGGCTTGAAAATGCGCGAAACCTACGAGTTATTAGTCTCTGGGGAAAATAAAGTTACTGCCAAAATCTAACTTTTTTTCTCAGTATAAGCGCCATAAATATTTGTTCCACCCCCACACTTGTTTTGCGGGTGGAAAATTTTTTGGATAAACTGAAAAAACCAGAAGATACAAAAAAAAGTCTCAGTCAACATACACTGGGAGAAGTTTTTACAGCAGTTTCGGAGCAAATTAACCAGATAAAAATTGCTGTAGCAGTCGCTATTATTAGAAGAAATTATAGTATTTTTCCTGCTGCCTTCTGCCTAAAACGATAATTTAGGGCTTACTCAGTCTAAAATTGCTGTAAGGTAATTTAGGTTGAAAATTAAAGATTTGGTAAAGTGAGTTATTTAAATTTAATTAAATGCTACTTTAAAATAAAGCAAAACTTTACACATTAACATTGATTTATGAAAGAAATTTCACCTACCAAAATTTTGACTATTGTGGCTTTTTTAGGTATTACTACTTCTCCGGCTCAAGCTCAATATTATTTCTCTAATCCTTCTAATACACCAGTTATTAATCTAACTAATCCCAGTAATGCCCTGCCTATACCCCAACTCACTCAGACTCAACTATTAGTAAATGGTGGTTTTGAGTCCGGTATTCTTGGACCTTGGACTACAAACAATAGTTTTTCTGAGTTGTGTCAAACAAGCTGGAATGTTAGTGACATTGGTGGTTCCTTTGCAACTGGCTGCCAACCTGGTGTATTTGGCGGTAATTTTCCTCAAGGTCCATTCCAAGGAAATTTTGCTGCTTATAATAGCTTTGATGGTTCTGGACCTCTAGATTATACTTTGAGTCAGGATATATTAGTACCTAATGATATCTCTTCTGCCGTTCTTTCCTGGACACAAACTTTTAATGTTGATTTAACTAGTGGTGCAACAGTTCCTCGTGAATTTAATGTTGCTATCGGTGGTAATCAAATATTGTCTCAGTCAGTCGGAGTTGTTGGTTCACAAGTAGAGTCTGATTGGACGGTCTTTAATCAAGATGTAACCTCTGTATTAGCCCCTCTAGCAGGACAGACTGTGAGTGTTTCGTTTACGAATTTTATCCCAGAAAATTTCACTGGACCTGGTGGCTTTGGCTTAGATTCTGCATCCTTACTGGTAACCCAAAATCAACACACTACTCCAGAGCCTAGTTCACTTATAGCTCTATTAAGCTTGGGCTTAATGAGTTTTGCTATTAAAAGCAAAAAATAAGATCTGTCGCAAAAAGTTTGAAACAGATCGAGATCCAATTGAGTTTTCGTTTCCCTCATATCTTCCACCAGTACTTATGTACCAAATTATTGTGGTCATCCGTTCCCCGGATTTTAAATCCGGGAAGTGACCTAAAAATAGTACATAAGTACTGGTGCTTTGCTCTAAGGAGAAGAGAGAAGACAATTACCAGAATCGGAACAAGCTAAACTCATACAAGAGTTAAAACAAAATACTAAACTTCAACCCAAGCAATCTCCGACTCAGGCATTGAAAAAGTTAATCACAGAAGTAGATCCTGTTCCTTCAGACTTTGATTCAAAAGAAAGCTAAAGAAACTTATCTTAAAGAAAAATACAATTAGTGAAAATCTTACTGGTTACTAATATAATTTATTCAGCAATTCCTATTTAGGCCAAGTTTTAGGAATCGCTAAACCTAGAGTAACACTTCTTGCCAACATAAATGCCGCTAAAGCTAACCAAAGTAAATGACTACTATTTAAAACCCACCCGATAATCGCAATAGGGAAAAAACCACAAATACTGGCAACTAAACTAGAATTCCGCAGCAATGACCCCTGGGTTAAACCTAAAAAATACCCATCTAGCATATAGGCGATCGCCCCAAATCCTAACACAGGAATTAACCAAAAAACATAATTATTAATATTAGTAATAACCTCTTGATGACTAGTTAATAACCCAAACAGATAACTAGGAAATAAACAAAAAACTAAAGCAAAAATTAACCCTAAACTGACGCTAATTAAACCAGCAACTTTGAGCAATACCATTAATTTATCTGTATTTTTTTCTCCGTAACTAACTCCCGCTAAACTTTCTGTAGCAAAGGCTAAGCCATCTATAAAATAGGCTGCTAATGTTACTATTTGCAGCAATAAACTATTAGTCGCTAAGGTCAAAGTACCTAGATTAGAACTCATATTAGTAAAGATTGCAAAGGTTGTAACTAAAGCAAAAGTACGAATTAAAATATCTCTATTCAGACTAAAAGCTTCCCTAATTACTGATTTTGACCATAAGTCATTAAATAATCTCTTCACCGTTTTGAGAGATATTAATTTCCCTACACAAATTAAACCTACTAATAAACTAAGATATTGACTAATAGCCGTAGCAATACCAGCTCCCGCACTTTCCCATCCCCAACGAATGATCAATAAATAATCTAAAATAATATTGCTTCCTTTACTGACTAAAGATAACAGTAACACTGTTAAACCTTTTTCTAATCCCAAAAACCACCCCCAGAGAACAAAATTCAACAAAGTAGCAGGCGCTCCCCAAATTAAAGTATTATAGTAGTCAATGCCACTAGCTTTTACCTCTGGTGTGGCACTTAGGAGAGTAAAACCTATTTCTCGTAAAGGTATTTGTAAAATTAAGATAATTAAACCGATACTTAAGGCTATACTGCTATTACGTAGATAGATTTTAAATACTTCTTCTTGCTCTTGACTATTAGAGGAAATTTTAATATTACCCCTAGCTTGTGCGGTAGTACCAGTAGTACCCATGCGCAGAAAACCAAAAGTCCAATAGAGATAATTAAATAACACAGTAGCAAGGGATACCCCTGCTAAATGGCGTATCTCTTCTAAATGTCCTAAACAAGCTAAATCTACTAAACTAGCTATTGGTACAGTTAAATTTGATAAGATATTAACCGTTGCTAGACGAAAAAAGCGCTCTCTAAAACTAGATTTCATGAGGTGGTAAGATTTTTAGTTGTCAACAATTCTTGAATTTGACTAGGACAGTTAACGATCAGCAATTTAGAAGCATGTAATGTATCCTCTACTGTTTCTGTTTCTAACTTTTCTGTGGAATTAATTTCAAACATTCTGCTAGAAATAATTTTTAAGGCATTTTCTAAATGAGTGTTGTATTTATTGTCTTGATTATAGGCATAAATAATTACAATTTTTTCAGAATAATTAACTATATAATCAATTAAATTTTGAGTAATTCTAGCAGATTGTAGAGTTAAGATAACTACTTCAGTAGATTGGTCATATTTGAGATATTCTAGCCAAGATTGAATATCACTACATAAAATATTATCGATTCCTAGGCTAATAAAAATAGAAACACCCAAGCCAATCTCTTGTAAAGACAAAGATACTTCATAGCTGAGAGTAGGGCTATCATGAAGTAAAGCAACATTTCCAGGGGGATAAAATTGAGATTCAACAGTGGTGAGATGATATTGGTCAGGAATTAAAATACCACCACTGCCAGGTCCTAAAACAATGGTTTGAGTCTCTGTAGCCTTATGGAGTAGGCGCAGTGTATCTAGAGGGGGTACATAAGGAGAAAAAATAACTATTTGAGGAATGGAAGAAGCGATCGCTTCTGAGGCGGCGTCGAGAACTTCGTAGGGATGGACAAAAACTAAGCTAGTTTGAATATTGCCGGTAGAGGAGATCGCTTCTGAGACTAAATCGAATACAGGTATGTTATCTAACTGAGTTCCACCGCTACCAGGATTAACACCTGCGGCAATTTGTACTCCGCTTGCTTGCATTCTTTGAAGATATGTGAGTACTTGATTGTCTACTAAACCATGTACTAAAATTTTGCCTGATTTTTGCCAATGGATTATTTTATTCATCCTCTTCATTAAATTTTTGTGCAATAGAAATTGTTTGTTCAACACCAGCTTCTAGACTATTAACCCAATATACTGGTAAAGAAGCTAAGGTGGGAGGTAAATCATCGGGACTATGAGTGAGTAAGCGTAAAACTACAGTTACAGACTTAATCATAACTGATTTTTTGGGGACTAATTTTTTACGATTAATTAAGCCTGTGGCCCTTTCGATTCTCTCATCAGTAAATTTCTTAGGAGAATAAGTAGGTTGTAAAAAGTTAAGAAGAGTTGGGAAAATAGCCATATTAGTTTCAGGATTTCTCAAAATATTTAAGAAAATGATTTTAACTTCAGGAAGATCGGCTAATTGTCTTAAAGCGGTTGCGAGGTGAGTGGCGAAACTAGTTTGAGATTGTTTTAACACCAATCCAGACACATTAACCTGGGACTGAGTAAATAAATCTAGAGTAGCCATACCCAAATCAACATCGCTACAGATAAATCCAATTTCAGTGTTAACTGATTTTTCCGTTAACCAAATAAAAGATTGAGGCTGGTAATTAGTTAACGTCAAAAGTTTTTGATGACGTAATAAAGCTTGCTCATTTATTTTAATTTTACCATCTAGGGCCATAACTTCACCGTCTTTGCTAATACCCAAGGGATTGATTTCTATTAAATCTAAATCTTTAGAAATAAACAAATCATACATTTTAGAGATAATTTTACTGACTCTCAGGAAGACAATACCCTCTAAGCCCATTTTACGAGTAAGTTCTCTCCCATGATATTCAGAAAATTCTTGTTCAATCGGCACTATCTGCAAATTAGCAAACAAAGGTTTCAAATTAACTCCACCACTTTGGGAACCTAATAAGACAGGACATTGAGATTGATAGTCTAAGACAACAGCAAGAAATAACTCGAATTGTGTATCGTATTTAGCCTCTGCTAAAACAACTTCAGGAAATTCTCCGAGAATCTCCAGATTAAAAATAGTGGTAGCGGCGGCGATCGCGTCAATAGTATTTTCAGCAAAACGGACACCACCGACTTTTGCCCGTCCTGAAGCTCTAACTTGAGATTTAACTACAATAGGATAAGGTATTCCTAATTGTCTGAATTCTCTTGGTTCTTTAATTACTTGAGAAGGCAAAGTAGGAATGCCCACTTGAGTAAATAGTTGTTTTGCTTGGTATTCTAGTAGATCAACCATAAAATTTTCAAAGTATTATCAACAATAACCATCTTAAAATGCTCAAAACAAAAACTGGTTCAATAACTTTGGTAGAGTTAGAAACTTTTCTCAAACAGCGACTGTTTTCAGAACCGGGGATGATTAACCCAGAGAAAATCAATTGTCTACTCAAAGAAAAGAATTTAATGATTTTTCTGCACTATCAACAACCGACTATGCCTTATTCTCGCAAACTCTTTAGTTTACTGCAAAATAACCTTGATAATCTCTTACTATCTTCTGAGTATCAGATTTTGATGTATATAGTCGTTCAAGGAAAACATCGAACTAACGTAAATTTACCTAATGACGACCCTACACAATTGGTTTCATCTCCTATAGCCTTACCAGAATATTATCGTTATAAAAAACCCAATAAAGCAAATAAACAACCATTACCAGTTTCCAGACCAGTTAAATTATTTTTAGCAGGTTGTGGTTTAGCAGCGGTTGCTGTTGGGGTTTATTGGGCAAATCATCTTTGTTTCTTTAATAGTTGTGCTTTAATTCCCCAAGCTAATCAGATTGCTGAAAAAGCCGATTTAATTGTCCAGTATAGTCCCAATGATTTAGAGGAAGCAGAAGTTCAACTTAGGGAATCTCAAAAACTGCTGACTAAAATACCGAGATGGTCTCCCCATTATCCAGAAGCTAAAAACTTAACCCGTAAATACCAACAAGAAGAGCAAAATATCAATAAGTTTATTGAATCTCAACAACTCCAAGAACAGGCCACTAATTCAACTAATCTACCATTATCAACAGAAGAATTACAAAATATTGAATCATTATGGAAAAGAGCATTAGATAATTTAGAGAGTATTCCCCAGGAGAGTCAGCTATATGAGTTAGCATCAGCAGAATTACCCAAAGTAACTACCGCTAAACAGGCAATTACTAGCTTAAAAACAGCTCAAGAAGCCGCAGAATTAGGTAAAGTTAGAGAGACTGTGGCACGGTCTTTTAAAAACTGGCAGTTAGTAGCAGCTACTTGGCGTACAGCTATAGAAAGATTAGAAGAAATTCCTGGTAACAGTGATCTTTTGGCACAACCTGAGATCAAACAAATCTCAGCATTGTATCAATCTCGCCTCAATCAAGCAAATCAGAGAGTAGAACAAGAACAATTAGGGGCACAAATACTTCAAGAAAGTCAACAACAGGCTCAATTAGCTGAGACTAGAACCAATGCAGATCAATGGCAAGAAGCCGTGCTTCATTGGCGTCAAGCTTTGACTAAAATAGAGGAAATTCCGGCTGAAACTTATGCTTTTGAGGAAGGAAAGAAATTACTCTCATCCTATCAATCTTCCTTAGACGATGCTGAAGATAAGCTCAAAATTGCTTTTAATCTTGAACAAGTATGTACAGCTAATATTAGAATTTGTAACTACAATGTCAAAAGTGATGTTATTCGAGTTGAATTAACTCCCCTATATCAACAACAAATCCTGCAAGCAAATTATGGTGCTTTTAATTATGATAGTCTCCTAGCCCAAGCTCAATTAGCTAATTATATTACTGGTTTAAAAACTATTTTACAAAGCATTAGCGATGAAACAGGACTATCTTTAGAGTTATATTCTTCTCAGGATGTTTTAATTGTTTCTTATATACCCACCTAGAACTCAGATCTTGCACCTTTGCCAAAAGTTGCTGGTTGTGTTTGAGTTTTGAAGTTTTGAAGTTTTGAAGTAATATCAAGTCCGTTTAATCAGTTATATTATGAGATATTGATGCAAATACTTAAAAACCATATTTCTCCCCCTCTCCCCCTCTCCCCCTAACGGCGCGATCGCCCTCTATCTATGATAGTATCGTTAGACTCACATCTTGCGATAAACTAAGAAAGGAAATAAATATTTATTGTCAATTGATTTTAAAACTATGCAAGCAGTACAACTTCTACAAATAATCTGGGCATTATCCGCTGTACTTCTAGTAATCATGGTATTACTACACAGTCCCAAAGGCGATGGAATTGGAGGTATCGGCGGACAAGGTCAAATATTTACCAGCGCCAAAAGTGCAGAAACTACCTTGAATCGAATTACCTGGGTTTTAGCCACTGTTTTTATTGGTTTAACAGTTATTCTCAGTGCGGGTTGGGTAGGTTAGTATTCTAAGGCTAAATACAGCTAAAGGTAAAGGAGAGAATATTGAGTAATTTTCTCCCCTCCACTTTACTACTGAGTCTAATAACAATAGCAATTTTGCTGTTTTATCAAAAGATAGTTGTAGCTAGTTATTCCTTACCAAATTTAAAAGTTCATCCCCTACCAGAGAGTTTAGCTGCATATCAAGTAGACGAAACAGTAGGAGACTATTTTGCGGCGGTTAAAGAAAATACTCCAGAAAAACAGGGATACTTAATTTGGTCTCAACTACCCGTTACAATATATCTAGATACTCAATCCCATGATGATGAGATTTGGATTAAAGCGGTAGAAACAGCGATATCCCAGTGGAATTCATATTTACCTTTAACGATAGTTACCACACCTGAAGATGCGGATATTATCATCGAAGCGTCACCTCCTCCTGTAGCTATTCAACGTAACCCCGATACAGGGAACTTACAGATTACAAGAGCTAGAGCTGGTATTACAAGCTATGAATTTTACCTAAAAGGGGATAATCCAGGCATTTTTTCTCATCGGATGCAGATTCAGGTTAAGCCAGGAAGAAGTTATCAAGCAATTCTTGCTACTAGTCTACACGAATTAGGACACGCCCTAGGTATTTGGGGTCATAGTCCTGTAGAAACGGACATTTTGTATTATGCACAAAGCTCTAAATCAGTTAGTATTTCTGCTAGAGATATCAACACCCTAAAAAAGATTTATCAACAACCAACACGCTTAGGATGGCTAATCTCACAATAAATTCATTTATTTATAGTACTTGTCGGGTTTAGTCTTTTTATTGTCTCTAGATAGTTTTCTATAGCTGATTCTGCATCTGCTAAACGCAAATCTAATTCTATTTTAACAGCTGGGTTGGTGATAATATGAGCTTCCATTGATGAAGTTAAGTCTATCAGTTTTCTTAAACGATTACATAGATACTTGGCTTGACGCTTGAGGATTTTTATTCTTGATAAATATGTTGAGAAATAAAAAATAAATATTGATATGTATACTATAAAAGGAACAACCCATAGATAAGACATTCTAGATTGATAATTTGATAATATTATTGTTCCCAAAAAACAGACTAATAATGTTAAGAGGGAGTACGGAGTTTATATCACAACCAGGCGATCGCTCATAATTAAGTAGGGTGCGTTAACGTGCGTGTAACGCACCATAGGTTATGTGGTAATCAAGATTCAAAACTCATTACTTCAAAACTCATTACTTCAAGATTCATCCACAAGTAACTTTGGGTAAAGATGCAAGCTCTGAGTAATCGCGACTGCTATATCACAACTAGTAGGGGCGCAAGGCTTGCGCCCACAAAAGCAAGGCTTGCGCCCACAAAAGCAAGGCTTGCGCCCACAAAAGCAAGGCTTGCGC
>NZ_JALKVM010000031.1:0-31639 GCF_057440575.1 Johannesbaptistia floridana | reverse complement strand
AATGAGCAACTTTTAGCAGTAATGAGTAGATATTTTTCAACTGTATTTAGCCCTAAGAAATAACGTAGCTAAATATACAAATTCCCTAGGGATAAGGATCTTCTGCCTTCTCTCCATCATTTGGTGCGTCAGCGCGAAGCACTGACACACCCTACTAAACTGATATCTCAAATACAGACTTATCTATGACTATATTTTGTTTTTCCCTTGACTAAAAATTTTTTTGTCAATAGAATTATAGTGATTTTTAAAAAATTATTAAGTTTAGTAAATTACATTATATGCAAAGCCTATATAAAACTTCACTCAATCCCATTGAGAATTTGAGAGACCATCACAGCAGACCTCATCCTCTAAAAATTGTGGCTTTGGGCGATAGTTTAGTCTACGGTTTTGGGGATCCAGTTGGTGGAGGTTGGATTGAGAGAATGCGTCGTCAGTGGATGTGCCCTAGTAATCCTGGTCCAGTGATTTATAATTTAGGAGTACGCGGTAATCGCTTGATTGAAGTAAGTTCAAGATTAGAAACCGAGTTTCGTCATCGTGGCGAACTCAGAAATACTTTACCGGATTTAATTATTCTCAGTGTCGGAGTTAATGATTCAGCTCGTATTGGCCGCTTAACAGGGCGCTGTTTTACTGAATTTGAGTTATTTAAAAACCAATTATATCAACTACTGAATCAAGCTCAAAAACTTTGTCCAGTATTATTTATTGGCATGGTTCCGGTGGATGAAGAAAAAATGCCTTTTCAGGGTTGTTTTTATTTTAATCATGAGGATCAATATCGCTATTCAGAAGTTACCAAAAGAGGTTGCCAAGAGTTTGATATTCCCTATTTAGACATCTTTACTCTCTGGAACCAAAGAGGTCAAGATTGGTTAAAAACTTGTCTCTCCAATGATGGTTTACACCCTAATGCCGAAGGTTATCAAGCTTTATTAAATGATGTTCTTAATTGGAAACCTATGGAATTTTTGTTTAATCCAGAATAAAATATAGCCTTTTTTCGTCTGCTGAGGTACAGAAGTTAATGGATTTAGGGAACACCAAAACAGAAAGTGTACCTCAATTGCTTTGGAATTGCTATATAAATTTATTTCCCTGTTTACGACATAAATCCACAATTAGCCATTTTTTTTGCGTAATATTAACAACAGTTTTTGAAACTCCTGGGGAAGAGGGGCGATCGCCTGAATTATTTCTCCCGATATAGGATGATTTATGGTTAATGAATAGGCATGAAGGGCTTGTCCGGTTAATTTTACCTTAAGTTTACCTCCAGATCCGTATATTTTATCTCCTACTAGGGGATGACCTAAATAACTACTATGGACTCTAATTTGATGAGTGCGTCCTGTTTCAAGTTGAAACTTTAGTAAACTATAATTTCCTAATCTTTCTATAACTTGCCAAGAAGTAATAGCCCTTCTAGAGGTTTTTGAAGCAGGTAAAACAGCCATTTTTTGACGGTCTACAGGGTGACGACCAATATAAGTATCAATAACCCCTTCAGAGGTGTGAGGTGCTCCGAAAACTATACCGAGGTATTCTCTCCGGGCTGTTTTAGCTTGAATTTGTCCCTGTAGATGTTGATAGGCTAAATCTGTCTTAGCCACCACTAGGGCGCCTGTTGTATCTTTATCTAAGCGATGGACAATACCAGGACGTTGTACTTCTCCTATACCGGGTAAATTGGGACAATGGTGTAACAAAGCATTTACTAAGGTACCATTTTCGTGACCTGGTGCCGGATGAACAACTAAGCCTGCGGGTTTATTCACAATCAAAAGCTGGTCATCTTCATAGAGAATATCTAGAGGTATAGCTTCGGGTTGTAAATCGAGAGGTTGAGGGGGAGGAATCTTTAATTCTAGGCGATCGCCTATTTTTAGCTTAGTTTTTTTCTCAGTCACCACTTCACCGTTAACTGAGACTAAACCCTCGTCTATCAAGCGTTGTAGACGAGAGCGGGACCAATCTGATAACTCTTGGCTTAACCAGCGGTCTAGGCGATCTCCCTTTGTTGTTACCTGTAACTCTAGTAACAATTACTTATTCTCTTTCCTTAAGTAATTCAGCGATCGCTTTATGTTCATTAATCTCCTGATAAGAAGGAATTTGACGAGCATCAGTAATCAACCAATCAAGAGCTGCTGCTTGTACATCAATTGCTGTACCATTTTTATCAACACAATAGCGTCCAAACACCAACTTATCTACTAAACGAACACCAGGACCTAAACGAGAGTACTCAAAAATTACACTATTACTTACCGTCGCACCCTTACAAATCCAACAATTAGGACCAATCATCGTCGGACCGATAATTTTTGCTCCATCTTCTATTCTAGTCATAGATCCAATATACACAGGTCCTGTTATATCCACCTTGTCCCAATTAACGGCGACATTTAAGCCTGTATAAATCCCATCTTTTACTTTTTTCCCTGGAATAGGTACATTTTTAATCTCTCCGAGTAATACGGATCTAACAGCATGCCAGTAGTCAGGAACTTTACCAATATCTACCCATTCAAAATCCATAGATACTGCATAGAATGGCGCTTTCATTTCTACTAATTTAGGAAACAAATCTCCACCAATGTCAAATTTTTGCTGAGGAGGAATATAATTAATTACCTCAGGCTCAAAAATATAAATACCTGTATTGATATTATTACTCAAAGCTTCTCCTACTGAAGGTTTTTCTTGAAAAGAAACCACTCTATCTTCTGAGTCAGTAACTACCACTCCATAACTAGATACCTTATCCATTGTTACTGGTTTAGTAACTAATGTTGCTAATGACCCTTTTTGCTTATGCCATTTTAGAGCTGCTGTTAAATCTAGGTCAATTAGGGCATCTCCGCACAACACTATAAAAGTTTCATCGAAAAAAGGATTAAAATCATGAATGCGACGTATACCTCCTGCTGATCCTAAAGCCTCACCAATCAACTCCCCTTCAACGATTCTTCCTTCAAAAGAATAGGCAATATTAACACCAAAGCGCTGTCCATCACGGAAGTAACTTTCGATTTCCTCAGCTAAATGGCTAACATTAACCATTATTTCGTCAAAGCCGTGTTGACGTAGTAATTCTAGCAAGAATTCCATTACTGGTTTTTGTAAAATGGGTATTAGTGGTTTGGGAATAGTATGAGTGATTGGCCTTACACGAGTACCTTTACCGGCGGCCAGAATCATTGCTTTCATGAATAATTTTTCCTCTTTTTATGTATGCAGATAGGATAGACTGACAAACAAGAAACAACAATTATCTTAACAATTGCTAGTCTTATTTGAAAACTAATTTTTTTTTTAATTTTACTTGGTTTAAACATGATTACAGAAATTTTAGCCTTATTAACCTGGGGCTTTTTGATGGTCAAATACTGGTTAACTGGGGAATTGAGATTGTTAATCCATCCTAATTATTTTGGTTTAGTTTTAGCTACTGGCGTATTTTTACTAGCTATAGGCTGTTTACAAACAATCCAGTTAATTAAGAGTTCTCAAGGTCGAAAAACTTTGACTGGGAATTTAAAATCTACAAAAGGAATGATTTGGAACTTACCAGGGGGTTTAATGTTATTTACAGCTATTCTCGGATTAATCATTGGTCCCAATTTACTGAGTAGCGCCACTGCTTTACACCGGGGTGTCACAACTTCTTTGCCTGTAACTCAGACTCAAGTAGAAAGCTTCCAAATTAGTGTTAAACCCCAAGACCGTTCCCTGGTTGATTGGGTACGTACTATTAATGCTTACCCAGAACCTGACGCTTATGTTGGTCAACCTGTCAAAGTTACGGGTTTTGTGATTCATGATCAAAAACTTCCTGATAACTATTTACTAGTTGGCCGTTTTATTATCACCTGTTGTGCTATAGATGCCTATTCAGTAGTTCTACCAGTTGCTTTGAATGAACCTCGAACTAATTATCCTCCTGATACTTGGTTAGAGGTGACGGGAGAAATGTTCTCTCAAACTCTTTGGGGAGAACGTAAACTAGTAATTATGCCTAAAAATATTGATATTGTTCCTACACCTACTGATCCCTATGCCTATTAAAGCTGAAAGGAGAAAAAAAACCCTGCCAATTGATCGCTTGGCCATAATTGTAATTGTCTTTTTGAGTTTGCTGATTGGATTGCTCATTTGGGGAGGAAAACTATGTGGTAATGACTGTTTTTTACATCAAGGTCCCCAAATTAATTACTTTAGTTGGAGAAATCGCCTGGTTGGTCAAGAAGATATTGCTTTTATTTTGGGTTTTGACCGTCCTATGAATCGTGAAAGTGTCTCAGCTAATCTTAAGATTACCCCCCCTCTTTCGGGTAAGGTGAGTTGGTCTGGTAAAAGATTGGCCTACACTCTCACTGAACCTATTCCCTATGGGGAAAATTATACTATTGAATTGTCTCAGGCTAGGGCATTAAATGGGGAGTTGATTCAACCTTTTCAAGCACAGGTTAAAAGTCGCGATCGCGCTTTTGCTTATATTGCTACTTCCGAGGCTGATAAGGGACGACTTATTCTCTACAACTGGACCACACAAGAACCACATTTTCTGACTCCTGAAAATCTTCTCGTTACTGATTTTCAGTTTTCTGCTTCTAGAGAGTTTATTGTTTTAGCGGCGGTGGAAAAAACCCAACCCGATAGTCTCAGACATTTAAAACTCTACAGAGTTGCTACTGGTCTCAATCAAAGTACTCTTGATTCTCAATTAGAATTAATTTTAGATGACCAAGACTATCAAAATAATCAATTTGATTTTTCTGCTGATGGCCAAAAAGTTGTCGTCCAAAGAGTTAATCGCTCTCAACCTACTGATTTTGACCTATGGCTGGTAGAAATTGGTAAAAAACCTCGTCCTCTTGGTCTTCAAGGGGGAGACTTTTTAATCGCTCCCGATAGTAAAACTGTTGCTGTTGCCCAAGGTGAAGGAGTTTCTTTGATTTCTCTAGAGGAAAATGTTGAAGTTAGTAGTTTTTTGCCTCAATTTGGTCGTTTACTCACTTTTTCCCCCGATGGGTCTGCTGCTGCTTTGGTGAATTTTAATACTGATAACCCAGAACTTCGTTTTACGCGATCGCTTTTTTATGTGAATAATTTTGGTACCACAAAAGAACTTTTAAATACCACTGGTTCTCTTCTTGGTTGTCAGTTTAATCCTCATGCTACTTATCTTTATTGTCTACTTACAGAGTTAGTGACTGGAGAATCTTATTTAGAAACTCCCTATTTTGCGGCGATTAATCTGGAAAATAATCAAGTTATTCCTTTGTTAAAGTTACCATCCTATCAAGATATTCACCTGAGTATGTCTCCAGATGGCCTAGGTATTTTATTTGATCAAGTCATTACTACTAATCAAGAGCAATCTTTGAGTGATATGTTTGAATCAATTACTGACTCTGAGACTTTTGAACCTCTTTTGAGAACTGAATCTGGTGCAGAAATTATTGGTGGCAATTTATGGTTGTTAATTACGCCACCTAGTAATTTAGTTGATTCTACCGATGTAACTCTAGAAGAACTTCCTTTTTCAGGGTGGACACCTAAATGGGCACCTTGACCTCAGATCTTGCATCTTTTCCACTCATTTACTGGTGGTGGATGAGTAATGAGTAAGAAGTTTTGAAGTAATGAGTTTTGTTCTAATCCGATTATCAAATAACCGGATTTAGAATTAATATTTTGGTACAGCTTCTACAAATTGAGATACTCGCAGGGGATCAATGGGTTCAGTAATTTTTCCATTGCGTTTGAGTGAACTAGAAACAATTACTCCATCTGCTACTGTCATCAGTTTTGGTATATTTTCCCAGTTAGCACCACTACCAATTATTATTGGTGTATCTTCGGCTACACTTGCTGCTAGTTTCAAATCTTCTAGAGAAGGAGGATTCCCTGTTGACACCCCGGAAATAATTATTCCATCCGCTAAGCCTCTATGGATGTTTTCTTGGACCGCCGTTTTTAAATCACTCTCCCCTACAGGATAAGCGTGTTTTACCAAAACATCGGCTAAAATTGCCGTTTTAGTTCCTAATTCTCGGCGGTAACGTAGTAGTTCGTATGCCTTCCCTTCAATAATACCTTGGTCTGTGGCCATTACTCCTGTTAAAACGTTAACACGAACAAAGGGGGCTTCTACACAACTGGCGATCGCCAAAGCACTATGGCAATCATTACGTAGAACGTTGATCCCAATCGGCAGCATCACTAAATTCATTACTCTTTCGATTATCAATGTCATGGCACTGACTACTGCTGCATCTACACTTCCTTTAGTAAATGGAGCGTCAAAAAAGTTTTCGACAATAATGCCATCTACTCCCCCTGCTGCTAAAGCTGCCGCTTCTTGTTCTGCTCTTTCTATTACTGATTTTAGACTACCTCCCCAACGAGGAGATGTAGGTAATGGTAAGAGATGAACCACACCAATAACCGGATTGGCCGTCTGAAAAATTTCTTCTAATTTCACTCTAGTTTTCCTAACTCCTCCTCATCTATCATACAGAGTAGACTACCTACACATAATTTAGTAAAACTCTATGTTTTTTAGCACTCTATTTCTCTCTTCAAGCTACCATTTAACTTGAGTTGCTTTTTTTTGTAAAGATGCTTTAACGTTTATTTATAGATGTATCAGTATTTTTAATTTTTATTTAATTATCTAGCTTGGTAAATGACTGTGGGCGAAGACTGTTTCGCTCCACAGTTTGTTAAATTGCCCATTTAAATCAAGGTTATTCTGTATCTGAGATTCTCTCAACACTTCCAAAAAAGATTGGTTCTACCCGTATAGCTACAATACTCGCCGGGCGGGCTACCATATATTCTCCCTGAATATTCTTTATTGGTATATTCACAAAATCATTAGATTGAGATTTAGGTATCAGATGATTACTATACCATTGCTGAAATTCCTGAATCGTGGTAAAGCGCACTTCCTCTCGATGACCACCTGTAAAAAATAAATGAACTGCGTATTCGTCTGCTTTCCTAGGCATAAAGTATACTTGAGTAAAATAGAACTATGTGAAGTACCCGAAAAATTTTTTCTTTAAGCGTTTTTGTTAACGCCAATCAACGATTTTTTTCTTAGCTAAACAGTACATAAGTACTATCCCAAGATTTAAGTTATAGATTTACAAAGTTGAGCGCATAGAGTAATTTTAGACATGCCCTAAAAGAATCAAACAAACATTTCCATAAAAATGCTTTTTGCTCTTGATTAGCATAGAGTCCAAAACGATACGCTTTGTCATCTCTATCTTATATCTCTTTAGGTAAAGAATACCATGGTTTATTTATTTAAAGCAAAAAAGTTAATTTTTCTATATTTTGCTCAACTCACATCTTCCACCAGAACAAAAGTACTAAAATAACCTAGGTAAAAAATTCCCGAATTTGGTATTTAAGAAGATTTTTGGACCCAAAAATAAGTGTAAATACTTAAAATTCTTTAACTCATTACTTCAAAACTTCAAAACTCAACCACAACCAGTAGCTTTTGGGTTTTGGTGGAAGTTCTGAGTCAACGCCTATTCCCTATTCTCTTTGTACCTTTTTCACACCGAAAAACCTCAGAGATTAAATTGTTGTAGCAAAGTTTTCAACATTGGTAGCAAAGTTTTATTCAATTCATCAGCGCTGTTAAAATTCAACTGTTGATGCTCTGGAATATCAAAGGGAGATTGCCCCTCTAATTCTGGGTGCTCTTTTTGTACTAATAGTATCTGCTTGGTACCTTTTACTTTTAGAGCATAACCCACTTCTAAACATACATTGGGATTGGGAAATTTGGTTACTTTTTCCCCTTGACGCACGGCAATTATCGGAGTTATGTCCCCGATAAATAGTAAACTTTTACGAATTCCACGCAGTTGAGAATCACTCATTCTTGTTGGTTCTTCACTAGAGCGAAAAGCTGTCTCTAATCTCAACACCAGCCTTGATTGTTTATTAAGCTCTTCAATCCCTTCACTCAGGGCCTCTTGTAAACACTCACTAGCCGTGCTATCTTCTTGTTGATGACTCAGGAAAATAACTGGTTCTAAAGTCGCTAATAAGTCTTTTTTCGTAAAGTAAATTTCATGGGAGATTAAATCTATATTAGAGATGACATAGCCCCCACTTCCTTCGATATAAAACTCTATAGTTAAGCCTTCAAGATAGTTTTTAAACCAATCTGACCCTTCTACTTGTTTACTGTCGTCTAAAAAGTCCGCCCTTAAGCCAGACTTGAGCAAACTATTACGGCTCAAACGAAGGTCATGAGGTCTCTTTAGTACCTCTGTTA
Organism: Johannesbaptistia floridana; assembly: GCF_057440575.1. Taxonomy (NCBI): domain Bacteria; kingdom Bacillati; phylum Cyanobacteriota; class Cyanophyceae; order Chroococcales; family Cyanothrichaceae; genus Johannesbaptistia; species Johannesbaptistia floridana. Next base: position 23,319 of record NZ_JALKVM010000031.1, on the reverse strand, counting down.
AAGGTTCATATTTTTCTATGTACCATGCTTTTAGTGCGATTATCGCCATGTTTAATCAACGGCAATGATTTCGATATTGTACATGGTTATCTTAGCAGTATTTGCTTAAATCTTCACCACATTCTTCTAAATAACACAAAGATCTAAATCTCAGAGCAACTACTTCTTCGTAAAGGGGATTAAGTTTACATAAAGCAGGAATACGTAATATGGTTTTTCCCCTTAGTTTAAATTCTGTTTCAAAAGGGCATTGAGCGGGGATCAAACTACAAATTCTGTGAGCAGTTTGGATATTTTTTAGCGGGAAATTGTTTAACCATTTTCTTAGAGGAGATAATATGTCTACTTTCTGAAAGTTTATTTTCACAAACTTTAACTTATTTCTTTGACTTTCTGGTTTTTCTTCTAAATAACGCCAATGCCACGAAATAATTTGTTTAATTGTATAACTCGATACATCCATGAGTTCACTTCCTGTTAAATAAAAAGTACAGAATTTAAAATATAGTTGAGCAATTCTTAATCTTTCAACTATTGTCAATGGCTAGTATAAACTGAGACATAATTACAGTTTAGGCGAAATTAACCTTAGTTGTTTAAAGTTTATTTCTTAATTTTTCTACTTTTATAATAGCATAAAGATATAGGTAAAAAAGTCAGCAAATAATAAATAATCGTAAATTTCTTTCTCATTTATTACCTTTTATTAGTTAGCTGCTCTTTTTACATAAGCATAATAACTTAAACTTAATTGTTGTTTAAATAAAAAATTAACTTACTTTTTGTATAGTAGCAAGTAACTAAAACGATATATAGATTAAAACCTCCTAAAAAGAAAGCCAACAACGCAGCTATCGTCTTATTTTTCATCTTTTGCTTCTCCTAGTCTTTTTGGATATAAAACTCTTAGTGTATTTCCCAAGAAAATAAATAGCCACAACAATTACCTGAATTTCCAATAAAGTCAAATACTGCTTAATAAAGGGATTGTATCCATTGAATAAATTAAAGGTAAATGCAGAAAAGCCTAAACACAAAGATACGGCAATAAGTAAAAAGCGGTGAGCAGAGGCAAGAGTAAATCGATTTTTACTTTTATCTAAAATCTGCTCATGTCTAAATTTAACAATCGAGGTTTGATTTTGCGGTTGAGTCATTGATGCGAGTACCCATCATGATCTAAGATAAGAAGTTAACTAAAAAATTGAAAATAGCTATCTTCTCTTTTTAGTTTAGCGTACGTAATCTGCAAAATGTTTATTTCATTCCTTCTGCCCTCTGCTGTATATCACATCTTCCCCCAGTACTTATGTACTAAATTAACCTCAGAAAAAGTTCATTTCTCTTTAGTCTAAGATCTTGCACTCGGTCAACCAATTTTTAAGCGCGATCGCATTAATTCTTTAACTCCAAGACTTCAAAACTTCAAAACTTCAAAACTCATTATTCATCCACAACCAGTAACATTAGGTAAAGATGCGAGGGTTTTTGGTTCAAAAAAGTAAGTATAAATACTAAAAAAAACTCATTACTCAACCCCAACTGGCAACTTTTGGCAAAGGTGCAAGATCTGAGCTTGTCTTACCTTCACCGAAATGTTTCAAACCTAAGCTGATGATTTCCACAAGCCCCTATCTCTTACTCAGTAAAGGTTTTAAGCATAGTGAATGATTACATACGATAACAAAAAATTTTTTTCAAAAAATAATTGCTTTTTTTGAATCATGTGATATGATAAGTTTAATGCTTCAAGATAGTATCAAGACACGGGAGTTTGGGAATGGCGAACATAATCGGTGATAGCGGAAATAACCTTTTAAATACAGGAACCTTTGGTAATGATTTTTACCTGGGACTTGCAGGGAATGATACCCTTGTAGCTAGTTCTGGTAATGACGTTTTAGATGGTGGTGAAGACTTTGATACTGCTGACTATAGTGGGCTTGGCTCTAATCCTATTACTCTAGAAAGAGCGGGTAGGATCAACAAAGGTACTTTCGGTACTGATACTATTGCAAATATTGAGAAGATTATTGGTAGTTCTAGTGCGAGAAACACCATCGATGGATCTACAGCAGTCAGTGGTACTACTAGTTTTGATGTAGATTTACAGAATGAATCTATAACTATAAATGGAGTACCACGTCTAGGAGCAATTTCCTTTGATATTGTCAATTTCTTCGATGTGACCGGAACCCCTCGTTCTGATGTCATTACAGGAAATAATGAAGACAATAATTTCACCGCTAGTAACGGCGATGACCTGTACAATGGGCTTGGAGGTGTTGACACGATAGACTACAGCTCACTCAACACAGGAATTAGCATTGGTAGTCAAGGAATCATCGATAAAGGTCGTTTTGGAACTGATCAGATTTTCAATCTTGAGACAATTATCGGTAATTCCAACCAAACTAACATCATCGATGGTTCCACCGCAGTTAGTGGCACAACCTCTTTTGAAATAGACTTAGAGGCAGATTCTCTAGTAGTTAAAAATGTTCCTAGCTTCCCAGGTAATATCTCCTTCACTGTTGAGAACTTCTCAGAGATTATTGGTACTCCACGCAACGACGACCTCAAGGGTGATGACAATGATAACAGCATTGAAGCTGGTCTAGGTGCTGACACCGTTATAGGTAGTTTAGGAAATGATTTCCTTGATGGTGGTACAGGGGCAAGAGATACAGTTGATTACAGTGACCTAGGGGTACGCACTGATTTACTACCTACTGGGGCAATTCTCAAAGGGGAGGATGGTTCTCTTGGTGAAGACGATATCACTGGCTTTGAAATAATTGTTGGGGCAGAGGGAGAAGCTAACACTATTCAAGGCACTACAACAGGAAGTGCTAGGATCAACGCTAATTTAGGTGCAGAGACTCTAGAAGTAGTAATTCCTGGCATCGGCACCTTACAAAGAGAAATTGTAAACTTCCTCAACGTCAACGGTACAAATAACGATGACACCATTACAGGGGATAGTCAAAATAATATCTTCGGTGGTAGTGAAGGTGATGATACCTATGTAGGTGGTTTCGGTCGAGATGTAATTGACTACAACAACATCTCATTTTCAGAAGCATATACCTTAACTCCTCGGGGAATTATCCAAAAAGGTAGTTCAGGTACAGATACAGTTGCTGGTGACGTTGAAACCATCATTCTACCTGAAGGTGAAAAAAACTTACTCGACGCTTCTGATGTGGGTGGAACTAGAGCATTTATTAGAGCTGACTTGTCTCAAGATTCACTAAATGTCAGACGAACTAGTGTAGGCAATCTTAATTTCACAGTGGAGAATCTGGTTGATGTAGCAGGTACTCCCAATAATGATGTAATTATCGGAGACAGTGGGAATAATACCTTCTTTGGTTCTTTGGGTAATGATCAGATTAACGGTGGTGCTTCAGATGATCCTAATCCTGGTGTAGATACTCTAGACTATAGTGGCTTACAGGTTCCAGTGACCTTGACACCTACAGGAACAATTCTCTTAGGAAATGTTAACACAAACATTACCAAAGGTAGCGACGGTACTCAACAAGCTTTCAGAATTGACCAGTTTATTGCCCCTCAAGGTTTAGAAAACACTGTTGATGCTTCTAATACTGCTGATGATGGAATCTCTATTAACGTGGATTTGTCTCGTCGCAACAATCAACTACAGGTTAATAATGTTCCAGGTTTCGGTAGCTTGAATTTCAACCTAGAAAACTTTGTTAATGTTACTGGTACTTCCAGCAATGATAGGATTGAAGGAGATAACCAAGACAATATTCTTGTAGGTGGCGCAGGAAATGACCAACTAAGAGCTAACTCTGGAGAAGATATACTTATTGGAGTTAATCAGACTGATTCTAGACCAGGTTCTGGAGAAAGAGATAGATTGTTTGGCGGTAGTGACTCTGATACTTTTGTTTTGGGCAACGAAAACAATGTTTTCTATGGTTTCAACGGCAATAGAGACAGAGCTATTATCAATGGTTTCCGCACCGGCGAAGACAAAATTGTACTGAACAACAGCTTTGAATATGTATTAACTCCTTCAAGCAATGGCGGAACCATCTCTGTAGTCAACGATGATGGGTTAATTGATACAATCGCTCAGTTCAGTCGTGGTAGTTTCGCCCCTAGTGACATTTATACACCTGGTGGCAACTTCTTCTCTCGCGCAAAAGTACTTTAGGGAGTGGCTTACATCGGTAGGTTTTTCCTTGTAATTATTTTCTTTGACTAGCAGCGCCATCGCGCTGCTAGTATTTCTTTTAGTTAAGAATTTCTGTACCCAACATTTTTTGAATACGCCGATTTAATTCTCTTTTTACTGTGGGAAAGGTAGTTAATTCTCTATCTACTAAAATTAACTTTTCTGCTGCTTGTCTAGCTAAATTTAGAACCTCTTGGTCTTCCACTAAACTTGCTAAGGCAAAATCTGGCAAACCAGATTGACGCTTCCCTAACACTTCCCCAGGTCCTCTCAATTGTAAATCCATTTCTGAGATAAAAAAGCCATCTTGAGACTGTTCGAGAATTTCTAAACGTTGACGGGCTTCAATAGCATTATTACCCAATATTAATAAACAATAAGATTTATGTTCACCTCGTCCTACTCGTCCTCGCAGTTGATGTAATTGAGATAAACCAAAACGTTCCGCATTTTCAATCAACATTACGGTAGCATTAGGAACATCGACACCCACTTCTATAACAGTAGTTGAGACGATTATGTGGGTTTGTTGTTGGCGAAATTCAGTTAAACTCTTTTCTTTTTCAGTGCTAGTCATGCGACCATGTAACAAGCCTAGGTTAAAATTAGGAAAAATTTGCTCTGATAATCTTTTGTGTTCTACTACCGCGGCGCGGGCATTGAGATTCTCCGATTCTTCAATCATGGGCAAAATAATATAGGCTTGTCTGCCTTGGGACAGTTCCCGGCGAATCAAGTCGTAAGCTTGGAGACGTTGTTTACCGTTGACTATAGTGGTTTGAATTGGTTGTCTTCCTGGTGGTAATTCGTCAATCTGACTAACGTCTAAATCACCGTGGAGTGTTAAAGCTAATGTTCTCGGAATAGGAGTCGCTGTCATACTCAGAACATGGGGTGAATTGCCTTTTGCTAGTAAATTAGCTCTTTGTTTCACTCCAAAGCGATGTTGTTCATCGATGACTACTAAGCCTAGTTTACGAAATTTAACTGTATCTTGAATCAGGGCGTGGGTGCCAACAATTATCGGTAGTTCTCCTGTTTCTAATTGACTATATATGGTTTTTCTTTTGCTGGCTTTGGTAGAACCTGTTAGTAATTCTACGGGCAGATGTAACAGGTTAAACCAACTGACTATTTTGTTATAGTGTTGCTCGGCTAATACCTCCGTAGGTGCCATGAATGCTGTTTGATAACCTGATTGAATCGCCGCTAGTATGGCAATTACACCCACAATTGTTTTTCCTGAACCTACATCTCCTTGGACTAGACGATTCATTGGTGTTGATTTTTGTAAATCGTTGAGAATCTCTTGAATGACGCGGTTTTGGGCTTGGGTAAGGCTGAATGGTAGCAGTTTTTGGAATTGTTCAATTAGTTCTCCTGTGGTAGCTAAGGGCAATCCTTGGGAGTTTTGGCGTAATTGTTGGCGGCGTTGCAAAAATCCTAGTTGTAAGTAGAAAAATTCGTCGAATACTAGTCTTCTTCTGGCTTGGGTTAGTAAAAGATGATCTTTGGGAAAATGGATATTGGCAATAGCTTCTGGTAACTTTAATAGGCTATACTGATTTCTTAATTCTACTGGTAGTGTTTCTTTGATTTGATTCACTACTGCTAAACAACTAATTACTGTGTTTCTTACTAAATCTGCACTTACCCCCTCTGTTAGGGGATACACTGGTAACAGGCGTCCTATTTTTGTTGAGGCAATCGGCGCTCCCGCACTATCTAATACTTCTATTTCTGGATTTTCTAGGGTAATACCGTATTTATTTTTCTTGACTAATCCCGATGCCGCTACTAGTGAATCTGAGGGATATTGATTTTTTAGTTTCTGTTGCCAACCCCTATTCTGATAGCGATTTCCTGCAAAAAAACGATTTATTTTGATTCTTCCTGTGCGATCGCTCAACACTAGTTCAAATATACTTAATTTTTTGTTTTTTGGACTTGTAAAGCAGCTACATTTTTTTACTTTCCCCAGAATTGTTACTGTTTCTCCTTCTTCTAAATCTACTATATTTACTTGATTTGCGTAGTCTATGTGGTCTCTTGGATAGTATAGCAGCACATCTTGAACTGTATTTAGTCCCAATTTGCTTAAGTTTTTACTTTGACTATAATTAAATATTTGGCTTAATGGTTGTTCAATACTGCTTGCTAGGGATTTACTAACTTGAGATTCTGTAACCTCTTGAGTTTTTAGTTTTTTTGCTGTTATTGGTGTTGTCGGTCTTTCTACTTCTTTTTGTAAATCAAAGAGAAAACGACGAGTCTCGGCCACTAAATGTTGTCTTTGACTTTGACTCAGTTCGGGGTAGCGAGCAAATTCTGCTGCTATTTTTTGCCACTGTCTTCGTTCAGCGATACTGTCTACTGGTGCGGGTTTTCCGAAGTTTAAACAGAGAAATTCACTAAAACGATATTGACGGCCTTGTATATTCACAAAGTTGTTTTCTACTTCTATTGATAAGGCTTTTTGTAGTCTTACCCAATCTGGTGTTTCTCTAATCATCTTTCCCCCCTCATGGAGACTCTCGCTAAACCTGTATTTAGGTTAGCGACGAGAGGAAATGAGGGACATAATTTATGTCGCATAGTTATATCCATCCGCACTTCTTTATTTTATTCAAAATGCCAACTAGAACGCCATGCCGCTTCTGCTTCAGCGATTGCTAAGTCTTGTTCTTGTTTTTGATATCTGTTTGCTAATTTACTTACTTGTTCTTTGATTTTATTTATTTGATGGCGTTGACTATTTAACTTGGGGTCACTAAATTCTAACTCATGAAGACGTAAATTTATCGCACTTATTTTTGTAATACCCTCTAAATCTTCTGTCCCCTCTGGTTGTTTTTCTACCAGTAGATACAACAAGTTACTTGGACTATTCATGGTGGGCACGCTTTCTTCTGACTCAATGGCCATTTCTATAATTTTTCCGGGAATCTCTTCGGAGATAATTCCTGTTTCCTGTAGACAATGGTTACTATCTTTTGATATTTCTGTTAATTTTTGCTTGATTGATTCTTCTAGATATTCTAAAGCTGTGACCACTTCACTTGGTTTTTGCAGTTTTATTTCTTGATTCTCTTCTGTTTGTTTCAATGTTTCTAAAATTTGTTGAAAATCTTTTTGACTAATTTCTCTGAGTTTCTGCTGCATTTTTTCTCTTTGGGAGTAGGATAAATTTAGAAATTCTTGGGGATATATTTGCGTACATATTTGATATGCTGCTAATACTAATTGTTTTTTGACTGTTTGACTAAGTAGCTGAAGATATTCATTATAAGTTTGATATATTTCTTGACAAACTAGTTTTACTTGACTTTCTATATTTTCTAATTCTTTGCGAAGCTGTTGCATTGATTTAGGCATATTTGTAGTTTTTTTTATAAGTTTTCAAACACAAAAGTTACTATAGCAATTTTTTAAAAGTGTGAGGTATAAAGGTTATCCCTATTAGAATGAGATCATTTTCAGTTAGTTAGACTTAGAGAGTTAAGATATGTAAAGTCTAACTAATCAATCTCAGGTAATTTAACCAAATTGTTCTTTTAAACTTTCGTCATTTTCATCAGCAATAGTTGCTACTAGGGTAATTGCCCTAGAAATCTCTCCAGGATTGAGGTCTTCTACAATTCTTTGAAATAATACTACCACTTGCTCTTCAAATATACCAAAACAGGTTTCAAAAGTACCAGACCAATTCCTTTTAAGAAGAGTACGCATTAAACCTAATTCATCTTTGACAGGCAAATCGAGCACTTTAGCCCAGACTGTTAGTGTATCATCATCATTCTCTCCGGTTAGCTTAACTAGTACCTCTACTGTACCATATTCAAATTTCCAAATATCACCTTCATCTGTGTGCATTACCATGGCACTGTCATTTTCTTCTAAACTAGATATAACAGTTTCAATGACTTCTTTGTAACTGGTGGGGTTTTCTTCTAGTTCTTCTTCAACGATAGCATCGATGTTTAAATCTTGATCAGTTCCAGTCATAATTTTTTTCCCTTTGAGACAACATATAGTATATTAAGATATCTCGTAAACAAAATACCTGTTTTGAAAATAGGTAACATCTTGAATGATAAATTATCTGGACTAGTAGTGGCGATTTGTCTAAAATTATTATAATAGTTAATAAAACTTAACAATCACTCAACTAGACTAGTTATGCAGCAACAATTACCAATTTTAGATTCTCTAGACAAAACTATATATCAAACTCTGATAGAAGCCAAGAATCTTTTTAGCGTTACCCACAAAACCATCGCCGGCAACATTGGTAACTTATTTGTCAAGGTAGAAAAGAAAGCTAAACCATTATCTCCAGAGACTCTACTGAAAATGCGTCAACGCCAGCAAGAAATCATAGAAATAGACTGGCAAGACGCAGTAGATGGTGTTTATCCCAAAAGTCTCTTATTTGAGAATTCTTGGGAAGAATTTCTAGAACAATATCCCAAAGTTTGGTTAGACATACCCCAAATTTGGCAAAGAGTTAACCAAAAACTCTATCAAGAATTTAACGTAGAGATAGATAAACAAATATATCCCCGCTACTATCTACAAAACTTCCATTATCAAACCGATGGTTATCTCAGTGATGAATCAGCGGACCTTTATGATTTACAAGTGGATTTACTCTTCAATGGTGGTACCGAAGCCATGAGAAGAAGAGTGTTAAAACCACTTAAACAACACTTAGCTGCTTTTGATACTCCCTTTTGTCGTATTTTAGACGTTGGATGTGGTACAGGTAAGGCTTTAAAAATGATTAGGGCGACTTTTCCTCAAGCATCTTTGTTTGGCTTGGATTTATCCCCTGCTTATTTACGTAAAGCTAATCAAATACTTTCTCAAATCCCCGGAGAATTACCACAATTAATTCAAGCTAACGCTGAAGAGTTACCATATTTAGATAACTATTTTCATGGTTTAGTTAATATCTTTAACTTCCATGAATTACCAGCCCAAGCCCGTCAAAAAGTCATAGAAGAAAGTTATCGTGTGTTAAAACCAGGTGGAGTCATGGTAATTTGCGATTCTATTCAAGCAGGAGACCATCCTGAATTTGAAACAATGTTGGAGAATTTCCCGATTACCTTCCATGAACCTTACTATAGTCACTATATTAGGGATGATATGACAGATAGACTGACTAAAGCTGGGTTTATTGACATCGAAATTCAAACTCATTTTGCTAGTAAATATTGGATAACTAAAAAACCTGTATAGTTATTGTTCATAACTGCCCCGGATTTGAAATCTGGGGCTTAATTTTTTGCAGAATGACAGTCAATGTTCAAACTCTCAGAAAAAGTTTATTTCTCTTTAGCCTAAGATCTGGCAAAGGTCAACCAATTTTTAAGCGCGATCGCATTAATTCTTTAACTCATTACTCATTACTCATTATTCATTATTCATTACTCATTACTCATTACTCATTACTCATTACTCATTACTCATTATTCATTACTCATTACTCAACCCCCACCAGTAACTTTGGGTAAAGATGCGAGGGGCTGAGTATAGCAACCTTCAGTTTGCTTAATACTTTCTGATATTAGCCTTCAGAAAATTTGGCGATCGCCCACTTTTCTTGCTCCTCAAAATTAGTACTATTGTTCTAATTTGGCTGTCTTGACCTGAAAATAAATAAATTGTTTTGAAGACAAATAACTATAGTTGATCGAGATAAAGTGGCTTAACTCTCCCTGTTATTTCTTTTCCCCACCAGGGGGTATTATTAGCTAGGGATTTTAAATTGCCTCGATTTACTGTCCAAGTATCTGTGGGATCAAATAGAGTAAGTTCTGCAATTTCTCCCACTTCACAACGAGGAGGATTTTCTCCCAAACAATAACAGGGATTAATACTTAATGCTTTCCATAGTTGCAATTTTGACCAGTTACCATTAACTATAAAGCGCTCCCACAGTAAAGGTAGAGCTAATTCTAACGCAATTACCCCGGGAGGTGCTTCTGCAAAGGCAACGGTTTTCTCTTCGTAGGTGTAGGGGGTATGGTCTACGGCGATCGCATCAATTACTCCGGTTTCTACCCCCCTAATTAAAGCTTCTAAATCAGATTTATTCCCCAAGGGAGGTTCTAAACGTAAATTAGGGTCGTATGTAGCCACTGCTTCGGTATCAAAGAGTAAATGTATCCAGGTGGTACTAGCCGTGATTGGTAAACCCCTTTTTTTTCCCTCTTGGATTAATTCTACACCTCGGGCCGTAGAAATCCGCATTAAATGTACAGGAGTTTCGGTGGCGGCTACTAACTCTAGTATAGAGGCGATCGCGCTGGTTTCAGCAACTTCGGGATTGCCGGGTAAACCGAGACGAGTTGAGGCGATTCCTTCACGCATTACCCCATTACTCTGAAGACTAATATCCACTGGTACTAATCCTATAACTTTCTTTAGAGGTTGTCCATACTCTAATATATTCTTGAGTAATTGAAAATTATCTATAGGATAACCATCGCTAAATCCTACTACTTCCCCGGCCAAATCTCCCATCTCCGTCATGGTTTTACCCTTTTGACCTTGAGTTAAAGCTCCCCAAAAGTTAAACTTAGGAAAGGTAGATATGTTTAGACGACTAATTTTTTCTTGGAGAGAATTAAGCACTGCCAAATTATCTATGGGTGGGATGACGTTGGGTAAGATAGATAAACGGGTATAACCTCCTGCTACTGCTGCTGCTGTTAAACTTGAGAGAGTTTCCCTAGCTTCGTTTCCCGGTTCTCCACTTTGACTATACAAGTCTACTAAACCTGGTCCTAGGATTAAACCTTCACCATTAATAATTGTGGTTGCCTCTTCTCTATAGTCGGTAATTCTTGTTTCTATTTGTTGAATTATCCCTTCATTAATTAGAACATCAGCTACTTGTTCTGTGTTGGCTGTTGGGTTTAAAATTGTTACTTGTTTTATTAATAGCATTTATTTATTAATAACTTAGATTATAGGGCCGATTTTCGGCGCCAGGTCGCACCGCAATATTAAGTAAGTAGGTGAGCTTAATTAAAAGTTAAAATGAGGTAAGGGGACTTCAAAAACAGTCAACAGGTAAGGTTTTTAGACAATTTTAAAACTTTTTCTATTTTACGTTTAATTTTACCTACCTACTTATAAATACCTCGGTTCTAAATTTCCCCATTCTTCATGCTTCATGCTTGATTCTTCATTCTAAATACTTATCAAGCAGTAAACCAAGTTTAGCCCTACTCTCAGCAGAAATTTCCTTTAAGGGAGTGAGAATCGCGTTTTTCAAAGCAGAATGTGCTGAAGATATTGGGGGGTTATCTCTAAGCATTTTTACAGTGGTTTCAATAACTTTTTGAGCGGTAGTAGAATTGCGACGGAGATTATCAACCACCATTTCCACAGTAACTTGATCGTGTTCGGGATGCCAACAGTCGTAGTCAGTAACTAAAGCGATGGTAGCGTAGGCGATTTCTGCCTCTCTAGCTAATTTAGCTTCTGGCAAATTAGTCATGCCGATAATGCTGCCTCCCCAACTTCGATATAAATTAGATTCCGCCTTGGTAGAAAAAGCTGGTCCTTCCATGCAAACATAAGTACCTTCTCGATGTAAAGTGAAATCTTTTGTATCTTGAAGACTTGCCGCGGCATTCGCTAAAATAGAAGCTAGACGATCGCAGACAGGATCTCCAAAGGCAATGTGGGCAACTACCCCCTCATCAAAAAAAGTAGAAATACGATTTTTGGTGCGATCAATAAATTGATCAGGAATCACTATATCCAAAGGTTTAATTTCTTGTTTAAGAGAACCTACAGCAGAGGCAGAAATCAAATATTCTACTCCTAATTGTTTCATCCCATAAATATTGGCTCGAAAAGGCAATTTAGAAGGGATTAAATGATGACTTCGACCATGACGCGGTAAAAAAGCTACCCGGGTATCTGCTATATTTCCTACTATGAAATGATCTGAAGGATTCCCAAAGGGAGTTTCTAGAGAAATCTCCTCCAAATCAGTGAAAGCATCCATCTGATATAAACCACTACCACCAATAACACCTATTTTCGCGATCGCCATACTTTACCTTTTGTCTATATATGAATCAACCAATTGTATCTAACCACAATACCAATAACTCTAACCCAGAGCAACAGTCAAATAACTCCAAAAACCAAAATAATTATGTAAATCACTCTTCCATAGAGAAAATTGTTGAACACCTCAAAGAAACTTTAGAAAATCATCGAGGTGAAAGACTTATTATCATCATTCAAGATTTTCCTGATCCTGATGCCCTTTCTAGTGCTTGGGCTTTTCAACTTATAGCTCAAAAATATGAAATTGATACTGATATTGTCTATGCGGGAGTACTTTCTCATCAAGAAAATATTACCTTAGTTAGACTTACTGGCTTGCCTGCTAAACGTTGGGAATCTCAAGATCTAGAAACTCTTGATTTGTCTGTTTACCAAGGTTGTGTCTTAGTCGATAGCCAAGGTAATAATAGTCAGTTTACCCCATATATTCAAAAAGCTAACTTACCAATCATTGTTGTTGTAGACCACCATAGTGAACAAGGAGACATTAAAGCTGAATTTATTGATCGTCGTCCTCATGTCCGTGCTACTGCTACCATCTTTACTCAGTATATCCAAAAAGGATTACTAGAACTGAAAAATAGTAACAATAAACACGTTAAATGCGCCACCGCTTTAATGCACGGAATACGCACAGATACAGGTCAGCTACTTAATGCTCAAGAAGAAGATTTTATCGCAAGTGCCTACTTAAGTCGTTTTTATGATCCACAACTATTTACTACCATTATGCAGTCAGCACGCTCCCGCAGAGCGATGGATGTCATCGAAAAAGCCTTGAAAAATCGTAAAGTTAAAAACAATTTTTCTTTTTCTGGGGTAGGTTATCTTCGTTATGATGATAGAGATGCTATTCCCCAAGCTGCCGACTTTTTAGTAACAGAAGAAAATGTCCATACAGCAGTAGTTTATGGTATAGTTCACGATGAAGATGAAGCCATTGAAGTGGTTATTGGTTCTTTGCGTACTGATAAAATCACCTTAGATCCTGATGAGTTTATTAAAGAAGCTTTAGGTAAAGATAGCAAAGGTCACTTTTTCGGAGGAGGACGCTATCTAGCAGGAGGATTTGAAATTCCTATTGGTTTTTTAGGGGGATTTAATGACCATTCAGACTATGCCAAAATGAAATGGGAAGTATTTGATCTGCAAATACAACAAAAACTCCTGCGCCTAGTTAACCCCGATGAAGGTGTGATTCATACAGATTAGCAACTCTATAAGATGGATATATATTTAATTAGACATGGAATCGCTGCCCTTAGAGGCACTTACTCGGAAGATGGCGCACGCCCCTTGGTTGAAGAGGGGAGAACCAAAACCACCCTAGTAGCTAAACGTCTACACTCAATCGGAGTTAAATTTGATCTAGTCTTAACTAGTCCTCTCCTTCGGGCTAAACAAACTGCTGAAATTTTAATCTCTAATAAACTCAGCAACCAACTAGAAATTTGCCAGGCTTTATCCCCCGATGGTAATATCGAAGATTGGTTAAACTGGTATCAACAGCATCAACCTTCTAGTGTTGCTTTGGTTGGACATCAACCTGACTTGGGAGATTGGACCAAAATACTAGTGACAGGAGATAGCCTAGGAGAGATTATTGTGAAAAAATCCGCAGTAATTGGTTTAAAACTAAATAGTTATGAAATAGTTAAGGGTCATTGCCAGTTATTTCTCTTAACTTCTCCTAAATGGCTGGGCTGATTTAAATTATGGCAGAATACTATAAGCCTAAATGGTTACAAAGTAAAAGTATTGGTTTATTCATTTCAGGAGGAGTTCATCTACTCTTCCTAGGATTAATCTTACCTAATTTAAACTCAGATAGGGACAAATTAGACTTGAGTCGCGGACCACGTCAGGTAAGATTAGTAAGAATAACCCCAGAATCTCCTCGGGAGAATCTAGAAAATAATTCCAATTTAACTCCCCCATCTCTTTATAACCCTAACCCTGTGATTGAGAATCCTTTGCTATCTTCTCCCGATAACTTTAATTTAGAAGATACTCAGGTGTCTCCCGAATTACCAATACCAGAACCTCCACCACTATCTAGTTTAGATTCATCCTTGAATAATAGAAATAGAACAAGTTCTCCTTTTTTGGACTTTTCTCCCCCCGCGCCACTGCCTCCCGAATTGTTGAATATTATTAATCCTACCGAAGACTCTCTCAATTCACCTAAACTCATCAAACCAGAAATACCCGTAGAAACTGCCACTAAAACCACAGAATCACCATCAACCACCCCTACTTCTCCTGAAACCGATACTGCTAACTCGGATGATTTGATTGCTTCCTATGAAGCTAAAGCTAAAGCCTTGAAATATGACTCCACTAACACTAGTGAAAAAGAAGTAAAAGATAATTATAATCGCTGGATTCGTTGGCAGTCAGAAACTAATCCTATTAAAATTAATTGGCAGGGTAAATACCCCCTAGATGCTTGTATTAAGCGATTAGAAGGCGAAGCTGTTTATGGTGTTTTAGTTTCTCCCGATGGTTCTATTATTAACCTCCATCTTATCCAAAGTACTGGATATTCTCTTCTCAATCAAATTGCTTCTGGGGAAATAGAAGCTTATCAATTTTCCCCCTCAGGAGAAATTCAAGCCTATTTAACTACTGTTGAGTTTGAGTATGCTAGTGATATCTGTCCTTCTTTAACCATTCCATCGCGATAAAATCAAGAATCAATGACTTTTGACCTCCCTATTTAGTTATGTTAAGTTGCATAATAATAAATGAAGACCAAAAATTCTTCAGGAAGTTTTATAGCGCCACGGGCGGTTGCCAGAGGCAAAAGTAAGGTTATTAATGGGTTTCATGATTTTTCAATTGTCCTACACCTTTTCCTAAGTATTGCTATTTTTTTTCAAAATGGGATGAGGCGTTGAAATAGAAACTCCACCTTTAATGCTTCTCTTATAGCAATTTTCAAGCAAGTGAGGTATAATTCTCTATTGCTTAATCAGTTAACTTCTGTACGTCACCTAGACTGAAAAACGCTATAAGTCAGTAAAACTAACTAAAACTTTAGCAAATTGAAAATGCCTTTAGTAGAAAATTTGGTTAACTAAAATAAAAGTTAGTTTAAACTAGGGAGAAATTGTGAAAGTATGGGCGATCGCTCCCTCTCTTAAAATCTCTCAAATACATTTTAAGCAAAAGTCATAGCTTTTGTAACCAAGACTCAATATATATTAACATAAACTTAAATAGTGAAAGAAAATATGAAGCAAAACCCAACTCGTCAACAATCATTACCAACTTACGCTAATGGACCAAGATGGCTGGTAGAAGAAAGAGATGCCTGCGGAGTAGGCTTTTTAGCAGCAACTAATGGGAAATTAAGTCACAAAATAGTCGAACAAGCCTTAAAAGCCTTAGGATGCTTAGAACATCGGGGAGGATGTAGCGCTGACCGCAATTCTGGAGATGGTTCTGGAGTGATGACGCAAATTCCCGAAAAAATCCTGGCAAGTTGGTTTGAAGAACAAGAAATCCCTATGCCAGCCGCAGAAACTTGGGGAGTAGGGATGGTATTCTTACCTCAATCAGAAACAGAAGCTAATGAATGTCGCACTCATATTGAAGAAGTAGTAAAGGCAAACAAACTCACTGTACTAGGTTGGCGTCAAGTACCAATAAAACCAGAAGTATTGGGAGAACAAGCAAGAGATAATCAGCCACGCATTCAACAACTGATAGTAACCTCCTCAGAAAACTTGTCAGGAGATGCCCTAGATAGACAGTTATATATAGCTCGTTCAGAAGTGGGTAAACGTCTATCAGAAGACTTTTATATCTGTTCCTTTTCTTGTAGAACTATAGTTTATAAAGGAATGGTAAGAGGAGAAGTACTCAGAGAATTCTACGAAGATTTACAAAATCCAGCCTACGAAAGCTCCTATGCTGTATATCATCGCCGCTTTAGTACTAACACTATGCCTAAATGGCCCCTAGCTCAACCAATGCGCTTACTAGGACATAATGGGGAAATAAATACCCTCCTAGGCAACATTAACTGGATGATGACTCGGGAAGCAAATCTATCAGTATCAGGATGGACACCAGAAGAGTTAGAATCCCTGAAACCAATTGTTAATGTAGAAAATAGTGACTCATTTAACTTAGATAGTACAATGGAGTTACTAGTAAGAACCGGGCGTAGCCCCCTAGAGGCGGCGATGATTTTGGTACCCACAGCTTATCAAAATCAACCAGAATTAGCTGACCATCCAGAAATAGTAGACTTTTATGAATACTATAGTGGATTGCAAGAAGCCTGGGATGGTCCCGCATTGATAGTATTTAGCGATGGAAAAACAATAGGGGCAACTCTCGACAGAAATGGCCTCAGACCAGCTCGTTACTGCATTACTAAAGATGACTTCGTGGTGGTATCCTCCGAGGCAGGAGTAATAGATATACCTGAGGAAGATATAGTAGAAAAAGGCAGACTCGGTCCCGGAGAAATGCTCGCGGTTGATTTGCAAAAACAAGAAATATTGAAAAACTGGGAAATAAAACAGCGCATTGCTAATCTAAAATCCTATAAAGAAGCTCTTAAATCACGTCAAAAAGTAGGAGAAATAGGATCAGTAATACCTAATCGTCAATTAGACTCAGCTAGTTTGTTACAGCAACAAACAGCCTTTGGATATGGTTCTGAAGATGTAGAAATGGTGATCGTACCGATGGTGACTGATGCTAAAGAAGCAACTTTCTGCATGGGTGATGATATACCTTTAGCGGTGTTATCAGAGAAACCGCATATACTCTACGACTACTTTAAACAGCGCTTCGCCCAAGTAACTAACCCCCCCATTGACCCCCTAAGAGAAAGCTTAGTGATGTCACTGGAGATGCTTTTAGGGAAACACGGAAACCTACTATCAACAGACGTTCATGAACGCAAATTAATTAAACTGGAAAGCCCTCTGCTAAATGAAGGGCAACTGCGATACATCAAAGAATCAAGTTTGAAAACAGTAGAGTTATCAACTCTATACCCCCTCTCAGAAGGTCCCTCGGGTTTGGAGAAAGCCCTGTTAAGGTTATCTGAAGAGGCAGAATCAGCAGTAAAAGCAGGTGCAGAAATTATCGTGTTGAGCGATCGCCCCAAGGATGTGGCTAAACTAACAGCAGAATATAATTATATACCTCCACTATTAGCAGTGGGCACAGTACACCAATACCTGATTCACCACGGAATACGTCTAGAGGCATCTTTGGTAGTAGATACAGCTCAATGTTGGAGTACCCATCATTATGCCTGTTTAATCGGTTACGGCGCCTCGGCAGTATGTCCCTATTTAACTTGGGAAACTATAAGTAATTGGTGGAATGAACCAAAAACTAAGAAACTAATGGAGAATGGCAAGATAGCCGCAATATCCCTAGAAGAAGCTTTGGGGAATTATCGTAAGGCGATTGAAGCGGGATTGTTGAAAATTCTCTCAAAAATGGGGATTTCTCTGTTGTCTTCCTACCACGGGGCCCAAATTTTTGAAGCAATCGGTTTAGGGGAAGAAGTGGTGAATTTGGCCTTCACCGGAAGTACTTCGAGAGTGGGAGGTATGAATTTATCAGAATTGGCATCAGAGGTGACTAGCTTCTTGAATAAAGCTTTCCCAAGTATCGAAGGGAAAAAATTAGCTAACTTCGGCTTCTTTAATTATATTCCCCGGGGTGAGTATCATGTGAATAGTCCAGATATGGCTAAAGCTTTACATAAGGCAGTCAGAGAAGAAAGTTATGACCATTATCAGTTATATCAAAAACATCTCTCAGAACGCCCCATAACAGCTTTGAGAGACTTACTAGAGTTCAAAAGCGATCGCTCCCCTATCTCTATTGAGGAAGTAGAACCTGTAGAAGCTATAGTCAAACGCTTTTGTACCGGGGCAATGTCTCTGGGGTCCCTTTCGAGAGAAGCTCACGAAACCCTCGCTGTGGCGATGAATCGTATCGGCGGCAAATCAAACTCCGGTGAAGGAGGTGAAGACCCGATGCGCTATACAACTATCGATGATGTAGACTCAGAAGGGAATTCCGAGAAATTCCCCCATCTTAAAGGGTTGAAAAAAGGCGATCGCGCTAACTCCGCAATTAAACAGGTGGCATCAGGACGCTTCGGCGTGACCCCAGAATACCTGATGAGTGGTCGTCAAATCGAAATCAAAATGGCTCAAGGTGCTAAACCCGGTGAAGGGGGTCAATTACCAGGGAAAAAGGTAAGCCCCTATATAGCTATGCTTCGTCGTTCTAAGCCTGGAGTGTCCCTGATTTCACCTCCACCTCACCACGATATCTACTCCATCGAAGATTTAGCTCAACTGATTTTTGACCTACACCAAATTAATCCCCAAGCTCAAGTATCAGTGAAATTAGTGGCAGAAATCGGGATCGGTACTATTGCCGCAGGAGTGGCTAAGGGAAATGCTGATATTATCCAAATATCTGGACACGATGGCGGCACTGGGGCATCTCCCCTCAGTTCAATTAAACACGCAGGCACACCCTGGGAATTGGGCTTGACAGAGGTACATCGCGTACTTATGGAAAATAAACTGCGCGATCGCGTGCTGCTGCGCGTCGATGGTGGCTTCAAAACAGGTCATGATGTGGTGATGGCAGCTTTGATGGGAGGCGAAGAATACGGCTTCGGCTCTGTATCTATGATTGCAGCGAGTTGTATTATGGCGAGGATTTGTCATACTAATAATTGTCCGGTGGGAGTAGCTACTCAACAGGAAAAACTACGCAAGCGCTTTAGTGGCACACCTGACCATGTGGTTAATTTCTTCTACTTTATCGCTCAAGAAGTACGTAGCACCCTGGCCCATCTGGGTTACACATCCCTAGAAGAAATTATCGGACGCGGCGATTTATTAACAAATCGTACTGACGTAAAATTAACTAAAACTGAAGGAATTAATCTGGATTTACTGACTCATCTACCAGATACTAAAACTGACCGGAGTTGGTTACAACATGAATTGGTACATAGCAATGGTCCTGTACTTGATGATGAGATACTAAAAGACCCAGAAGTGGCAGAGGCGATCGCTAATTCTAGTTCCGTCACCAAGGAATTTACTGTAATTAATACAGACCGTTCCGTAGGCGGTCGGATCTCAGGACGAATTGCCTCCCAATACGGAGATAATGGTTTTGATGGTGAACTTACTCTCAAATTCAAAGGAAGTGCGGGTCAAAGCTTCGGCGCCTTTAATTTACAAGGGATGAAGATGATTATAGAAGGCGAGGCTAATGACTATGTAGGCAAAGGAATGAGTGGCGGCAGTATCGTTATCTATCCTCCTAAGTCTGCTAACTATGATCCTGCTACTAACTCTATTATTGGTAATACTTGTCTCTATGGCGCCACTGGCGGTTATCTCTTCGCTAATGGTCGCGCGGGAGAACGTTTTGCTGTACGCAATTCCCAAAGTAAAGCTGTGGTAGAAGGAGTAGGTGACCACTGCTGTGAATATATGACTGGAGGTCTAGTGGTTGTTCTCGGTCAAACAGGTCGCAATATCGGCGCTGGTATGACAGGTGGTTTAGCCTATTTCCTTGATGAAGATGGCAGTTTACCCGCCAAGATTAATCCAGAAATTGTCAAGATTCAACGAGTTATTACTTCTGCGGGAGAAAGACAACTCAAGGACTTGATTACTACTCACATAGAATTGACTAATAGTCCTTTGGCTAAGAGAATTCTGGCTAATTGGGAAACCTATTTACCTAAATTCTGGCAGGTTGTTCCTCCTTCTGAAGCTGATTCCCCTGAAGCTATGAATCTGGAACAAACCCCTTTAGTCGCTAAATAGAGTTTAGTAATCACATTAAGGTTGGGTTTCGTTCTTCAACCCAACCTACAAACTGAATACGAGATGACTAACGGTGCGTTACACAAACGTTAACGCACCCTACATACTGCTCTATGAATCTGGAACAAACCCCTTTAGTAGCGTTAGCGCAGAGCGCGTAACGCACCAAATTATATTAGAGTAATGTTGGGTTTCGTTCCTCAACCCAACCTACAAAGTAATTAAAGGTGCGTTACACAAACGTTAACGCACCCTACAGATGATATCTACAGATGATATCTAAAAAATATTAAACAACAGCAAAACTAGACTCATCTACTGTAGAGACTTCAGTATTAAGCAGTACTGCTAGTTCTTTGTTCATATCTGTCAAACTAACCACAGTACTACTACCATCAGCCATCAGAGTCAAATCGTCAAAGGCTAAACCAGTAGCGCCAAAGCCGAGTACATCTTCACCAACTGTGAAGTCAGTAATAGTTTGAGACACTTCTGGCATACCTACAGAGTCAGTGAGTAACCAGAACTGGTCATTACCCTCTCCACCAGTTACCACATTACCACCTTCACCACTGTTGAGGAAGAGAAGATCATCTCCAGAACCAGCTAGAATGCGGTTTTCAGTACCTGCAAATAGTAAGTCGTCTCCAGAACCTAGGTCAATACGATTGTCTCCGGGGGCCAAGCTAACATCAACTACATCATTTCCAGAACCTGCAAAGAGATTTTGACCATCTCCCACAAAACCAAGTTCACCAGGCACCACACTATCAAACATATCGTCTCCCATAGAACCAAAGACCAATGGTGCTACTTCGTCTACTTCCCCATTGTCTACATCTTCTGGAGCTACACCAAATAGTGTTTCATACATGATGCGGTACATGTCGGTGTTATCTGCTGTGGATTCTAATAAGTCAGCATTTAAACCATAGCTTTTAGCAACGATACTTCCAGCTACATCAGTAGTGCTTACATAGGCGAGACCAAAGTTGAAGATATCGCCATCAGCATCAGGTTCACCAGTCACAAAGGGTGCTGTATCATTACCTTGTCTACCATCAAGAGGGACGGGAATACCATCAGCATCTTCTCCAAAGGCAGCTAAGGTAGGTTGTACTGGTATATTGCCTACAGTTTCTCCTGATACATCAATTACTTCTAATCCAGCAGCATCACTATCTGCTGCTGTTAATACTAGAGTATTGGGATTGACATTGTTAACGAATTCTTGGGCAACACCGATGGCTGCATCTCCTCTTAAAGCAGCTTCTACCGCACCTGGTCCGTTATTATTGTTGGGGAAGTTATCGGCGCCTTCTTCTTCTAAAACTACCATAAAGCCATCTTCTGCTTGAGCAAATTTATTTAACTCTAGCTCATATCTTCCACCAGAACTTATGTACTAATTTTTAAGGAAAAATGTTCTTTATGGTTAATTCTCTATAATCTTTGTATCCTAGGGGTTTAACATTAATTCTTTTACTCATTACTCATTACTCATTACTTCAAAACTCAACCCCCACCAGTAACTTTGGGTAAAGATGCAAGATCTGAGTCTAGGGTAGTTTCTAGCATCTCCGCTACAGTAGGGGGATTTTCATTCCCTGGTTGACCGTAGAGTATTAAATCTCCATTTTCCTCTACAAAACCTTGTTCTACTAGATTAGCTTCCGTGGTGTCATTATGGGTGTCTTCTGCGGCAAAAATACCTAGTACTTTTTCTGTGTCAGGGGCTAAGCTTTCTAATTCTTCACGAGTATAGATGACTGTGTAGCCCATCTCTTCTGCTTCTTCAATTAGGTTACGTCCGTCTTCTCGGATACCTTCTTCCCCAAAACGTCCTACTGTTCCTACTGGTAGGTAGTGAATTTCGCCACCACCCATAATTACGTCTACACCAGATTCTACAACTTCTAGAGTGATTTGGGTTACATCTCTACGGCTTTCTACATCGGCTAAGAATACCCCGGTACCAGGTTCCGCTATAAAGCCAGAGTTGATTACTGCTGTAGGTTTACCCGCAGCGATCGCCCTTTTGAGTAATGAGTAATGAGTAATGAGTAATGAGTAATGAGTAATATTAGTAGTATAAAAGTAGCAACACTTAATTCTACATTCCAACCAGGGCGCAAGTATGAGCGCCCCTACTCAAGCTATGCTCTATAAAATTATATTTTATACTACTAAAGGGGCGAACTCCCCTCTGCGCGTAACGCACCGAAGAATGTGGGAATTAAAGGCAATCCCATTTCTTCTCAATACTAGATAGTTAACGTACACTATTTACTATATTATACTTATTATATACTACTTTATGGGCACACTCCCATTATCTTAAAACCCATCCGATCAGAAAAGAGCTGTTTAAGTCAAGAGGATTTTTCTCTAAATTTCCCTTCCCCCTCCCTTACTTATTCGTTTAATACTTGTTAAATACTACACAAGGGGCGAACTCCCCCCTACGAATATCATAACTCAATGACTAGATAATTGTCAAGGAAGAAATCAATACATTATAACGGTAGTAGGTTGGGCAGGAAGATAACCCAACAAACATGAGTAATGAGTAATGAGTAATGAGTAATGAGTAAGAAGGTAGCCTGTACGTAGCCTGTAGGTTGGGCCATTGGTCACTACACCCAACATGATGAGTAATGAGTAATGAGTAACGAGTAACGAGTTTTGAAGTAAGAAGGTAGCCTGTAGTAGCCTGTACTTAGACCAAAGCACCAGTGCAATTGTACTAAATAGGCCAACAGGCGAGAATCAATTTTTAAGGGGTTAGGATCAATTCTTTAACTTCAAGTCTTCAAGACGTAAAGACGTCAAGTCTTCTTACTCGTTACTTCAAAACTCATTACTTCAAAACTCATTACTTCAAGATTCATCCACCACAAGTAAATGAGTGATAAAGATGCTTTGGTCTGAGCTGTAGGTAGCCTGTACGTAGCCTGATTCTCCCTTGTCGGCCAATTTCTGTACTTTTGTTTTGGTGCAAGATATGAGTTAACGAAACCCAACATTATAGAGGTAGTAACACTTAATTCTACATTCCAACCAGGGCGCAAGTATGAGCGCCCCTACTCAAGCTATGCTCTATAAAATTATTCTTATACTACACAAGGGGCGAACTCCCCCCTAAGGTTAGTATAACTTAATGACTAG
>NZ_JALKVM010000030.1:0-4220 GCF_057440575.1 Johannesbaptistia floridana | reverse complement strand
AGATTTCTTCGGGATCGCACCATGTAGGTTGGGTTGAGGTGACGAAACCCAACAATATTTTTGATTATCTTCCTGCAAATTAAGCCGATAGTAGCTAGAGCCATTGTAACTGGATTATCTTAGAAAAAAAAGCTAAATATAAGATGACTAATTTAATTGAATGCTGGAAAATGGCTATTAATACCTTAGTAGCTAACAAATTACGTAGCGGATTAACCATGTTAGGGATCGTGATTGGTAATGCCTCTGTTATTACGATTGTAGGAATTGTCCAAGCATCCCAAGAATTAGCAGAAGCAGAATTTGAATCTCTAGGACCTAATGTACTTTTTATCGTGCCAGGAAGTAGAGAAAGAAGAAATACAACCTTTGAGGTGCCAAAAACCCTAGTATGGGAAGATGCAAAAGCGATCGCACTTACAGTCCCAACTATCCAAGAAGTTGCACCACAAATTAATTCTCGTCAAATAGTTAACTATCGCGGTCAAAACTTAAATAGTTCGGTACTAGGTGTAACTCCTGAGTTTCTTACTGTAAGAAGCTTTGATATTGCCCAAGGACGTTTTATTAATTCTTCAGATTTACAGAGAAATAGCCGTGTAGTTGTGATTGGCGCCGAAATCGCTGAACGTTTATTCCAGGGAGAAAACCCCCTAGGCAAACAAATTAGAATCAAAAACATTAGCTGGCAAATTATCGGTGTAATGGAAGCAAAAGGCTCCTTTTTAGGGCAAAATCAAGATGACTTCCTCTATATCCCTTTAACCACTATGGCTAATCAAATTTCTGGAAAAACCTCTCCCTATGGAACTCAATTAGACTTTATTTCTGTTTCTGTAGCAAATGATGAGAAAATAAGTGCAGCAGAATTTCAAATAAAAAATCTTTTACGCCTACGCCATAAAATCGTTGGAGAAGATGACTTTTATGTGCAAACTCAAAAAGATATCTTACAAGTTATCGGTAGGATTAGTCAGGGATTAACTCTAATGCTGGTGGCTGTTAGTGGTGTTTCTTTACTAGTAGGAGGTATTGGAGTCATGAATATTATGATTGTTTCAGTAAGTGAAAGAACCAATGAAATTGGTTTACGTAAGGCAATAGGCGCCACAAAACAAGATATTCTCTTACAATTTTTGATTGAGGCGATTATTCTCACTTCAGTAGGAGGAATACTAGGTACCCTATTAGGTGTGGGAAGTATAGTCTTATTGAGTCTATTGTCTCCCCTGTCTATGGTTTTATCTCCAGGAGTTATAGTAGTTACTGTCACTATTTCTGGAGGTATCGGTCTCTTTTTTGGAGTTATTCCGGCAAAAAAAGCAGCCAACTTAGATCCCATTGTGGCCCTAAGAAGTGTTTAATAGTTAAACCAAATATAGTCAAATGTAACTATCGAGCGTTAAATTCAAACTTACCAACGTAACTATATTCACCATATTGTTGATCTCCGGTAAACAAATTTACTTGATAGATTCCTGAATTTGGGAAAGAACAAATAATTTGATTATTTTGTGTGGGCGAGTCTGTACAATTTTTCTTTTCACCGCCATTTAGTGCTTGGTAATTGGCGAGAAACCAGCGTTTTTGAGGATTTTCTAGTTCAATAATCCCTGTTTCTTGAACATCACTTTGCGATCGCTGTGGTGCAATTAAGTTTAACTCTTGAGCATAAAATTGAGGAGTAAGCATCGGTTGACGCAGGAATTCCCCTAAAGATAGAGGTTGTTGCAAGAGTTGCCACCTAGGATTATCGGGAAAATGACTTATCGCCATAACCCGAGGCGGAGGTAAAAAATAAATGCTTGTGTATTGTTTAACAAATTTAGATCCTTTCAAATAACCACTATCCCAAGTAGGATCAATTAAGTACCAAACTCCTTGGATTTTAACTCCATTCCAAGCGTGACCTCCACCCCTTAAATCACTGCTTTGACTGCGTGTATCACCAGTTATATAAACGATTTCTTCACCAATCGCTTGTCCTAAAGCTTCTAATAATTTAGCGTAGCCTGCGCAAACGGCAGTACGTCTAGTGAATACTGCTTGTGCATCTTGGGGGGGTTTTTTCCCTGCAAGATAACCAGGTACATCGTAAGCAATGCGATCCGCTACATAATCATGTAATGCTTTGATTCTTAACACCGGATCTGTTTCTTTTTTAGCAATATATTCAGCTACTGAATTAATACTAGTCTCCACTTCTTTTGGCATATTAACAACAACTGGATGAATTCCCTGTTCTTCCCAAGGCCAATTGTTAGTATTGTTATCACTAACTGAATTCGGGGGTAAAGTTTCTGTGGTGGGTTGAGTATTGGTTTTGTCTATGTCCTGTTCTTCTTCTGGGGAATTGTTAGTATTGTTATCACTAACTGAATTCGGGGGTAAAGTTTCTGTGGTGGGTTGAGTATTGGTTTTGTCTGCGTATTCACGATAAGGATTTTGACGTACAGTTAGATACACCCACTCTACTCGGTTAGCTAATTTAAACAAATTTTCCCTCGCATACTCCACCATAACCCCTTGCTTACCATCTAACATCCAATCTCCGCGTACAGAGAGGGCTAAAAACGAGGTTTGTGGTCTTAAACCGAGTAAACAAACAATAAAAAGAAAATTAAGTACTAAACTTTTCAGGATAAAGCGATCTCCCCAGGACAAAACCCCTTTTTTTTTATTCTTTATATTTTCTACCCAATCCCAAATTATCGGTATTAGTGGAAACAGAAGAATTCCAGAAAATGCCGCTAACATAGTTTGACCATTAGTGTAAGCGACTAGGGAAGAACACAACCAGAATCCGAAAATAGGAATCAAAAAGACAAGAATATAAAGGCTAAATCTTAGTAAAGTTAAGAGCAATTTCCATATAATTGAACGCATATTCGTTTATACCTATACCAGTTAATGTATTATTTTAAGTATAACTCAGGAAAGAAAAAAAACGACAAAAAAGAGTTTTTCGCCCCCATCAGATCCAATACTGCTCGGATAAGAATCAAACATATTTATTTTGAGAAAGCAGGGAGCACCGGAGCACCGGAGCACGGGAGAGGGGTTTTTGGCTTTGTAATTAATCTCCTTTCAACCTTACTCTAATCAATAATTTTCTCTTAACAAAAGCAGTATTGCCATCAGATCTTCCATCTTTACTAAAAGTTACTGGTTGGGGTTGAGTAATGAGTTTTGAAGTAATGAGTAATGAGTGATAAAGATGCAAGATCAAAGGAGTATGGGAATTGCTATTTAAATAACTATCGAGAGTTAAATTCAAACTTACCAACGTAACTATATTGACCATATTGTTCAGATGCAGTAAACAAATTTACTTGATAGATTCCTGAATTTGGGAAAGAACAAATAATTTGATTATTTTGTGTGGGCGAGTCTGTACAATTTTTCTTTTCACCGCCATTTAGTGCTTGGTAATTGGCGAGAAACCAGCGTTTTTGAGGATTTTCTAGTTCAATAATCCCTGTTTCTTGAACATCACTTTGCGATCGCTGTGGTGCAATTAAGTTTAACTCTTGAGCATAAAATTGAGGAGTAAGCATCGGTTGACGCAGGAATTCCCCTAAAGATAGAGGTTGTTGCAAGAGTTGCCACCTAGGATTATCGGGAAAATGACTTATCGCCATAACCCGAGGCGGAGGTAAAAAATAAATGCTTGTGTATTGTTTAACAAATTTAGATCCTTTCAAATAACCACTATCCCAAGTAGGATCAATTAAGTACCAAACTCCTTGGATTTTAACTCCATTCCAAGCGTGACCTCCACCCCTTAAATCACTGCTTTGACTGCGTGTATCACCAGTTATATAAACGATTTCTTCACCAATCGCTTGTCCTAAAGCTTCTAATAATTTAGCGTAGCCTGCGCAAACGGCAGTACGTCTAGTGAATACTGCTTGTGCATCTTGGGGGGGTTTTTTCCCTGCAAGATAACCAGGTACATCGTAAGCAATGCGATCCGCTACATAATCATGTAATGCTTTGATTCTTAACACCGGATCTGTTTCTTTTTTAGCAATATATTCAGCTACTGAATTAATACTAGTCTCCACTTCCTTTGGCATATTAACAACAACTGGATGAATTCCCTGTTCTTCCCAAGGCCAATTATTAGTCTTGTTGTCACTAACTGCATTAGGGGGTAAAGTTTCTGTGGTGGGTTGAGTATTGGTTTGGTCTATTTGCTGTTCTTCTTTAGGGGAATT
>NZ_JALKVM010000029.1:0-32155 GCF_057440575.1 Johannesbaptistia floridana | reverse complement strand
CCAAACCATTAACTGGTAAAGGCTGGCAATTTTGAGCAGGTAATCTCAGAGCGGCTTTTTATCTTAAAATATTTTTATACTTCTAAAACACTTTTGCCAAAACAACTATTCAAAATTTTGGTAACGCGATCGCTGTTTAAGTTAGACAGAGAATTACTTGTCGTTAATTCTAAATATCCTGAATCACCATAAACAAAGAATCTAAGTTTACTCAGGACAGATAGTTACTGCTATTATTTACCAATTTACAATATCACCTACTAAAAAATCGGTTCTGTTGCCCAAATTCCTCGTTGTTGAGTAATATGTTAAACTGTCAAAACGTGAAGAATTTATCTATACTAAGAAAGGCCAAAAGTGAGCTATATGAGCACAAATAGCAGTAGATTAATGGTATTTTTAGTTAAATTACAAGAAAAGTAAACAAAAACACCATCATGATTGGGTACTCAATTTTTCTAATTATCAATATTGCTCTATATGGTATCTTTGCCCTAGGGTTGAACTTACAATGGGGTTTTACTGGACTAATTAACTTTGGTCACGTAGCTTTTATGACACTAGGTGTCTATGCAACAGTGTTGCTAAGTTTAGCAGGATGGCCTATTATTTTCGCAGTAATTGCGGGAGCTGTTTTAGCTTCCCTACTAGGGTTACTCATCGGGTTGTCAACCCTGAGATTGCGAGAAGACTATTTAGCGATTGTAACCATAGGAACATCAGAAGTAGTCAGACTATTTGCTAAGAATGAAGCATGGTTAACTAATGGATCACGAGGTGTTTATGGTTACCCTAGCCCTTGGGAAAACTTAGAACCGAATGTAGAACAGAAATACTTAATTATTGCCATATTAACAGGTTTAGGTATTCTAGTACTCTGGCACCTATGGAATAAATTAAGGCAAAAATGGTTTAAATCTGGGCAAAAATTCGGCAAAATTAGGGTAATAATTGGTGGAGTTGTTGTTTTAAGCTTAACTCTATATATCTACATTATCAGTCTTTTGTCGATGAGAGGCAATCTATATAATCCAAAAATAACATTAATGCTGCTGAGTCTGTTGGTACTAGGGGCAACCTATTGGATCTTAGAATATTTAGTAAACTCTCCCTGGGGAAGAGTGTTAAAAAGCATTCGAGAAGACGAAGAAATAGCCAAAGCCTTAGGTAAAAATGTTTTTTGGTATAAGCTACAAGCCTTCATCTTAGGAGGGGCGATCGCTGGTGTAGCGGGAGCTTTTTATGCCTGGCAAATTAATGTTGTTTATCCCGACAATTTTGAGCCTTTGATTACCTTTAATACTTGGATGATTGTTATCTTAGGAGGAGCGGGAAACAACACCGGGACTATTTTAGGATCAATTCTATTTTGGGTAATTTTCGAGCCTGTAACCCGTTATTTAACCTCCAGTCAATTAGGTATTTTTGACCCTACTCAACAAGGGGCAATTCGTATTATGCTTATTGGCATAATTTTGATGGGGTTAATGGTCTGGCAACCCCAAGGCATTTTGGGTAAAAAAGAAGAATTGACTTTGAATAAATAGATGGATATCAAGAAAAAATCAGAGATAGAACCAAATATACTAGCCGCATCAAAACTCTCAAAAAGTTTCGGAGGTATTAAAGCAGTTCAAGAAGCCGATATCACAGTAAAGAGAAATAGTATTACTGGTTTAATTGGTCCTAATGGTGCGGGGAAAACCACACTATTCAATCTCCTATCTAATTTTATTACTCCTGATTCAGGAGAAATTATTTTTGATGGTTCTCCAATTCAACATCTTCAACCCCACCGCATCGCCCAAAAGGGTTTTGTCCGAACCTTTCAGGTGGCTAGGGTACTTTCACGTTTGTCAGTATTAGAGAATATGTTATTAGGTGCCCAACAACAAACGGGAGAAAATCTAGGGAAGGTTTGGTGGCAATGGAAAAAAGTAAAACAAGAAGAAAGATTTAATCGAGAAAAGGCTCTTCATTTACTTGAATCAGTGGGTTTAATTGCTAAAGTCAATGATTATGCTGGGGCTTTATCGGGAGGACAAAGAAAACTTTTAGAAATGGCTAGGGCGCTGATGGCACAACCTAAGTTAATTTTACTCGACGAGCCTGCCGCTGGAGTCAATCCTGCACTAATTGAAGAAATTTGTGAACATATAGTTAATTGGAATAATCAAAATGGCATTGCTTTTTTGATTATTGAGCACAATATGGACGTGGTTATGTCTCTATGTGAGCACGTCTGGGTATTAGCAGAGGGGAAAAATCTTGCTGATGGTACCCCATCTGAAATCCAAAGTAATTCTCAGGTCTTAGAAGCTTATTTAGGAGATTAGCGATCTCGTGCGAGATCTGAGCGAAGCGAGAGTGCGCACTTTTTCTCCTCTCCTTTTACTTACTATTGTATTTTTTATGTTAATAAGATAATTACTGAGATTACTAAGAGGGATACCAAAACATGCCCTTAATTCCTTCAGGATCTAAGACAAAACCTAGGCGGCGGTAAAACTCAACTACATGGGGGTCTGCAAACAGTGTTATATTGCTAATATCTTGGCTTCTGAGAGTTTTGATCATGTAATTCATCATTGCTTTCCCTAAGCCTTTACTTTGGAAATCTGGATGAACTACTACATCCCACAGTGTCGCATTAAAAGCGTGGTCTGATGTTGCTCTCGCAAAACCAATCAACCGCTTTTTCTTTCCGTTAACTTCCCACATTGAGACTATCAAAAAACTGTGTTGTATTGCTTTTTTTACCTTGCGTAGGGGGCGACGTGCCCAACCAACTAAATCGCAAAGTTCTTCTAATTCATAAAGATCAATATCTCGCTCTGTGCTAAATATAATACGAGATTGACCAGTAGTGGTGGTCGTTTTAAACATATCCTCCTCGAATTCGCTCTGATTAGAGGTTGTAACTTTTTCTTGATCGTTGAATAACTTTTTCAAAAAACCCATGAAGCAGATACTGTACTTAATTATTTAAGAATGGGGTGGGTAAGATGGTGAAAAGGCACTTATCATCATTCCTAATTAAAGTAGAGGAAAAATAAGATTAGAGCTTTATTTATATACCTATTCAAAATTTAGCACAATCTCGACTTGATCATTAAATTTTATTGTTTAATTATACCAATTCCGGTTTTCATTTTGAATCTTTGTCCCATATAAAATAAACCTCAACCGACTCCTAGGAGTTTAATTGAGGTTTTATAATTCATTTATCGGATTTTCAATCCTCAACTCCTAGATAAGTGCATCTGAGTTTTTTTTTTTTCATTTACCCGGCAGTTGTTGGAGTTTCTAGAGGATAAACACTGATTTTTTGACGACTGCGATCGCGATACTCGAATTTAACTATACCATCGATCAGAGCAAATAGGGTATCATCTTTCCCACGACCTACATTTTTCCCTGGGTGAAATTTAGTCCCTCTTTGTCTTACTAAGATGCTTCCACTAGTTACTTCTTGTCCACCATAACGTTTTACTCCTAAACGTTTGGCGTTAGAATCGCGACCATTTCTTGTACTACCTGTTCCTTTCTTATGTGCCATTTTTTAACTCCTGATTAATTCTTCTTTATTCGTTCACTACTTCTGCTTCTGTTTCTGTAGTCATTGCTACAGGTTGTTCTGTTTCTTGTATCTCAGACTCTTGTACTTCAGCAGTATAACTCTCGCCATTTACGTTAATCGCATTAATCATCAAACGAGTTAATTCTTGACGATGTCCGCGTTTTTTGCGAGTTTTTTTCTTCGGCTGCATTTTATAGACTATCACCTTGCGGCCTCGGCGATGTTCGAGGATTGTTCCTTCTACTGTAGCACCTTCTACATAAGGTTGTCCTATACTTATATCATCTTCGTGCTGTACTAGTAGGACTTTGTCAATAGTATAGTTATTTTCTTCATCTTCATGAAGTAATTCTATATCATAAAAGCGGCCTGGTTCCACCCGCAGTTGTTTTCCACCTGTTTCAATAATTGCGTATGTCATCTGATTAACTTAAATATTCTACTTTTTCCCTGGTTTTTACTTAGAAGCTCATTATACACAGACTTTTATCTTAGCTTTTTTTCTGAGAATAAGTCAAGTTAAATTTTAGGAGATATCAAAAATGGACTAAAGTCCAACTACGAACCTCGTTTTACTCAGATCTTGCATCTTTACCTAATGTTACTGGTTGGGGTTGAGTAAGGAGTAAGGAGTAAGGAGTAAGGAGTAAGGAGTTAAAGAATTGATCCTAACCCTCAAGATAAAGAAGAGGCTATTTTACTCCTTAATTTAGGATCTCATGATGAGGTTTATTAGGGCGATCGCCTGTAGAATAAGTCATAGTCTAAACGGCTATATATCCCATCAAAGTTTTATATTGATTCAGCAAGCCTTAGGTAGAAATAGCTTAACTACCAATCATTTTTTCAGGGCGCACCCACTGTTCAAATTGTTCTGCTGTGAGTATTCCTAGCTCTATTCCCGCTTCTTTGAGGGTTGTACCTTGTGTAAAAGCATATTTAGCGATTTGAGCTGATTTATCGTAGCCTATATAGGGATTAAGAGCTGTTACTAACATCAAGGAATTTTGCAAAAAGTACTCAATTTGTCCCAAATTAGCTTGAACACCAACTACTAGATAATCGGTAAAACAAGTTATGGCATCTTGAAGCAATGAGAGAGAGTGGAGTAAATTGTGAATAATCAAAGGTTTAAACACATTTAACTCAAAATTCCCCTGACTAGCAGCAAAACTCAGGGCTGTATCATTGCCCATTACTTGGATACAAACCATAGTCATCGCTTCACATTGAGTGGGATTAACTTTTCCTGGCATAATCGAAGAACCCGGTTCATTAGCAGGTAGAGTTAACTCCCCTAATCCACAACGAGGGCCAGAACCTAGCCAGCGCAAGTCATTAGCTATTTTGAGTAGGGAACAGGCTAAATTTTTCACAGAAGCACTAGTCATAACAATTGCTTCATGACTAGCCAAAGCAGCAAACTTATTAACAGCAGTAACAAAGGGATAACCAGAGATAGAGGAGATCTCCTCAGCGACTTTGACGGGGAATTCTGGATGAGTATTTAAACCTGTACCCACGGCAGTTCCTCCTAAGGCAAGTTGGTAGAGATATGGTAAAGTATTCTCAATTTGGTGTATAGCTATCTCTAATTGAGCCACGTAGCCGGAGAATTCTTGACCGAGAGTTAGGGGGACAGCATCCATGAGATGAGTACGACCAATTTTAATAATTTGGTCAAATTCTTGGGATTTTTCCTCTAAAGCGGCTTTTAGTCTCTTTACTTGAGGTAATAAACCCTGTTGAAGTTGGGTAACTGTAGCGATGTGCATAGCAGTAGGGAAAGTATCATTAGAAGATTGAGACATATTCACATGATCATTGGGATGAATGGGATCTTTAGTTCCCAATACTCCTCGGGCTATTTCAATAGCGCGATTAGCAATGACTTCATTTGTATTCATATTGGTTTGAGTACCACTGCCTGTTTGCCACACACGCAAAGGAAAATGATCGTTGAGTTTTCCTGAAATTACTTCTTCAGCAGCTTGAATAATTAGTTTAGCTTTCTCTTCGGGAAGTTTACCCAATTCCTGATTAACTGTGGCGGAGGCTTTTTTTACTATGCCCATAGCTCGAATTAAAGGTTCAGGCATGGTATCATGTCCGATAGCGAAGTATTTTAGAGAACGTTGGGTTTGTGCTCCCCAGTAGCGATCGCTTGGTACCTCTATTGTACCCATACTGTCTGTTTCTTGGCGTGTTTTTTGATGATGATTCATTGTTTCGTGGCTATTACTGCATAAAAAGGATCTGCGGCACTCATACCCAGTAGTTGTAGGAAGTTATTGGCAACTGACTGATTGTAAACGACTTCAGGTTTACTAAAACCGGGTACTGCTTGAAAATATTTATATACCAGTTCAACTCTACTAGTAGCGCTACCATCTCTCCAAGCGGCGATCGCCTTTTGATAAAACATGCGATTGGAGAAGCTAATAATCACGATACCTTGGGGTTTTAAGATGCGGTAGATTTCGGCAAAAACTTCTTGAGGATATTGAATATATTGTATAGATACAGTACACAAAACTGCATCAAAGTCTGCATCTGCTAAAGGTAGTTTTTGATTAGTATTGAGATTTTGCACAAAGTAGTGATTGAGTCTGGGATTTTTTGCTAACTCTTCGGAGTTCATGCCATGTCCTTCTACATGACTAAAGGACATTTCTGGTGGTAAATGAGATACCCAACTACTCATTAAATCAAGAATGCGTGTATCAGCTTTTAATCTCTCGCGATAGAGTTGGGTTAATTGTTCAATAAACTTATCATCTACATGATTAACAAAACGAGGATAAGAATAGAAGAGGGAATCGTCGGAAGGATCTAATTTATTGCGTTGTTCTGGATTTAGTAACATAGTCTGATAATTGTTATTTTTTTAGCGCTAGGGTTAAACCATCGGCGATAGGTACTAAAGATATAGAGACTCTTTGGTCTTGACTTAAATAGTCGTTAAACTTCCTAATTGATCTGGTAAGATTTTCTTGATTTTCTGGATCAGCAACTTTTCCATACCAGAGTACATTGTCAATAGCTACTAAGCCTCCAGGACGTAGCAAACTAAGGACTTTTTCATAATAATTAATATAGTTATTTTTGTCAGCATCGATGAAGGCAAAATCAAAAGTTTCCGCTTTACCTTGGTGGAGTAATTCTTCTAGGGTTTCTAAAGCAGGACGTAGATTTAAGTTTATTTTAGAGAGTACTCCTGCTTTTTCCCAATAACGATGAGCGATTTTTGTATATTCTTCGCTCACGTCACAGGCGATTATTTCTCCATCACTAGGTAAGGCTAAGGCTACAGCTAAAGAACTATATCCGGTAAATACTCCTATTTCTAGGATTTTTTTTGCCCCCATTAATTGTACTAACAAAGCCATAAATTGTCCTTGTTCTGGGGATATTTGCATTCTACTTTGGGGATGTGTGGCTGTTTCTTGGCGTAGTTCTTGTAATATCTTGGGTTCCCGCAAAGATACTTGACACAGGTATTGATAGAGTCTATCGTCTAGGGTGTTTGTAGTTTTAGTCATTATTATTTATTATTAAATTTTCTGAGGTTAATTTAGTACATAAGTTCTGGTGCAAGATATGAGTCTAAAGAGGCGATCGCTTTTCTCTATACTTTCAACCAATAATAATTTTCCTTTCTGCCTTCTGCCTTACCTCACTTTTATGTTTAAGTATTTATGAAGTAATGTCTCTAGAAAGTTTTTTTATCTAGGTAACTAAGTTCAAAATCGCCTTTTCTTCTGCTTCGTTTAATTCTCGCCATTCACCGGGTGCTAATCCTGCGAGAGTAAGTTGAATAGTTTGATGAGAATTTTTTATCCCCAAGGAAAAGCGAACTAGGCGCAAGGTAGGATATCCTACAGCTGCGGTCATTTTCCTAACTTGGCGATTGCGACCTTCTGTTAGGGTTAATTCTAACCAGGCAGTGGGTACAGTTTTCCGTTCACGAATTGGGGGGTTACGTGGTGGTAAAGAAGGTGGTTTTTCTAATAGCTTTACTCTAGCAGGTCGAGTAGTTTCACCTTTGATAATTACTCCTTCACTTAGTTTCTGCAAAGCTGCCTCTGTGGGTATCCTTTCTACTTGTACCCAATAGGTACGTTGATGGGCAAATTGACGATGACCGAGGCGATGTTTAACTAAACCGTTGTTCGTTAGAAGTAACAAGCCTTCGCTATCTAAATCCAATCTGCCGACTGAGTAGACTTCTTTTATCGGTATATAGTCTTTTAGGGTAGTACGCCTGTATTTAAAACTATTATCTGTAAATTGGCACAGGACACCATAGGGTTTATTGAGCAGGATGTACTTATATTTTTTCCCTCTGTTCATCTCAGCTATTTGTTTTAAACTATTTAAGATTACCTGAATGAAGGGGTTTGTTCTTCACTTCTAAGGCGTCTTTGGGGTAAGGGATACGTTGATGTTTAGACTGTTGCCATACATCTACAAATACATCAGCAATTATTGGTAACTCTTCATACTTCAGTCCGCTTTCTATTAATTGGTCATCTTGCCAACGGGCTTTAAGAATTTTACTAATCATTGCTAAGGCTTTTTCTTTAGTTGCTCCCTGTAAAGAACGTAAAGCTGCTTCACAACTATCAGCTAACATCATTATCCCGGCTTCCCTTGACTGAGGAATCGGACCATCATAGCGAAAGTCTGAATCATTGCACAGGTCAGGATCTCCTTCTATTTCTGCTATTTTTTTAGCTTTTGAGTAAAAGAAAGCTACAAGCATGGTTCCTTGGTGTTGAGGGATAAAGTCGCGAATCGCCTTGGGTAGTTCGTGACGACGAGCCATATTTAGACCTTCGCTGACGTGTTTTTTGATAATTTCCACACTTTCCCAGGGATTATCAATCTCGTCATGTATGTTTACTCCTCCCATTTGGTTTTCAATAAAACCAAGGGGATAATGTAGTTTCCCGATATCATGATATAAAGTACCAGCTCTGATTAATTCTACATTGCAGTCTAATTTTCTGGCTGCTGCTTCTGCTAAGGAAGCCACGTAAAGTGTGTGTTGCCAAGTTCCTGGAGTTTTCTCTGCTAGTTTTTTCAGTAAAGGCTGATTAATATTAGATAATTCTGCCAAACGACTAGGGGTGAGTAAATCAAAGATTCGCTCTAAATAAGGGCTAATTCCTAAGGCAATTACACTCCAACCTAATCCCGATAAAAGACCAAATTGTAAACCCTGTTGCAGAGCAGTCCACAATATTAATCCGGGAGTAGCTGCGAGAATTAGTTTCAGGATTACATACGCTACCATTTGGGTTAAACCAATGCCTACACCTAATTGTGCTAGTTTATCGCGATCGCGCAATCTTCCTGCTACTAGTGCTGCTACTGTTCCTCCGATTGCCCCTACTACTAATAGTTCCCATTCTTCCCCTTCTTGGAATTCATCTCCTAAAACTACTAACCCTGTGGACACCGCTACTTGAGTAACTGCTACTGTTGGTCCATAAAATGTACTACTTAGTAATCCTACTGCTGGTAAGTTGCTGTAGGGAAAGTTAAAAATTGCTAGAACCGGAGGACTCAAGGTTAACAATGTTAGCAATATTTGGTCATAGCAACGGAAGGGTAATCTTGCTCGTTTTTGACTCATCCAGAGAATACCCACTGCCCCTGTACTCATAATTCCTGAAACCCATATTCCTTTCCAGTTAACTCCCCGTCTACTCAAACCAAATTCATCTAACCATAAAAACTGTTCGTGACTTATGGTCTCGCCCTTGCTTACAATAATTGCATCTTTAGCTATGTAAATTATTTGGTCTTCTATTGCTTCTGCTGCTCTTTCGCTGCGTCTTGTTGTTTCTACTTCGTCTACTACTAGATTAGGTTCAATAAATTTTAGTAAAATTGATTTTGCTAATAATTTTGCTTGCTCTTCACTTTCGGTCTTAGCACTGTCTGTATTCTTATCGTTGCTTGCTCCTATTCCTAAATTCAGATTTATTGTAGCTTCTTTGATTTCTTCCGGTGTCCCTTGATATATTCCTTGGGTTACAATTCTGCTTGTACTTTTTCGTATCATATCTTCTAGCTCTTGCCAGCTAGAATCACTTAATGCTAAAAATGATTGTAGATTTTCATCATTAATACTTATTTCAATACTTATTTCTTTATTTTCCCATGATAATTCTCTTTGGGTTTTATTGTATCGAATTCTTGCTAACTTTATTTGCTGTATTAATTTTTTATATTCTGAATCTCCTTTTGATTTTAGATTATATTTTAGTTTAGCGATTATTTGTTCTTTTTGAAGATTTACTTCTTGATTTGAATCTTTTTTTATCTTTTCCTCACTGCTTTGTACTTGATTCAAAATACTTTGCCATTCTTCTTCTGAGGATTTACGTAGATAAATTTGGCTTTCTAGAGATAGTATTTCTTCTTCTATATATGGTAATCTTCCCAGTGATTCTCGTAATCTACTTATTTTGGTTAAATAAGCTTGAATATTAGTAATTATTTCTTCTGTAATAGTATCATCTTTTTTCAGAACTGGTACACTAGCATCTCTTGCTTCTTTTCTGAGTTTTTCAGTTTTTTCTTCATCTACTAAACTCATATACCTAGGCGCTTTGTATTCCCTAGGTGCTGTCACATTTTCTCCTAGTTTTGGTTGATTGTAAAATCGAATACCTAGAACACCAGTTATTGACACTACTGTTAGTCCCAACATTAATGGTGGCTTAACTTTGTGTAAGCATTTACTTAGTTTTGACTTGCCCTGTTTTTTGCCTTTAGGCTTAGGGGGTTTCTTTTTACCTAGCTTTGAGGCTGAGGGACGTTGATTCAACCATTCTGTAACTTGGTGTGTAAACGAGTAGATGTTCATAATTATCAATCTTTATAATTCACAGGAGAAAATCTTGATTTTTTATCCTCTGAGTTTAAGCATTGTATCTTATTTTAACTTCCTTTTCCAAAAATCTTAGCTACACATAGATAGATTATTATTATTTTATCTTTAAAGATGTCAACAGTGGTAAGTAGATTTCTCTTGAATGGCAAGAGGTAGGAGGATTTCCTTAATTTTTGCTTAAATTTTCAAAAGTGGTCGGTGAACAATGGATTTGGGGTCATACTTCTGACACCAAGTTAGATAGAACCAAAAAACAGGGAACAGTTTTACAAATTGATTATGTTCCCATTCTAATTTATTTTGTCTTTATTTTTGCAATATATCTCGCGAAGAATTCGATTCAGTAGTAACTTTTGCTTTCTCGCTTACTGTAGAAACCATGGCGGCGATTAATTGGTCTGGTGTCACGGCAAAGGGTAGGCGATGAATATCTGAGTTAGGCTGACAACTAATTTTTGCTACCTGGCGCAATTGTTTGAGGGTAATCGATTCTAAGCCCATATCTTCTAGTTTTTGAGGTAGACCAATTTTGCCATAAAATGATAGTAGTTGTTCTCGGGCCGAGGCTGCTAACTGATTACCTTGCAGCATTTCTTCTAGTCGTAGTTGTACTAAAATCCCATAAGCCACTTTTTCTCCGTGTAAAGCTTGGTGTGCTTCTATCAGATTGGTTAAGCCGTTGTGGACAGCGTGGGCGGCAACAGTACGACAGTTAGCACCTCCTAAGCCACCAATTACCCCTGCTAGGAGTATATTTGCATCAACAACTTCTCGCCAGGCTTCTTGACCGGGATTTTCCAAAGCGGCTTCAGATTTTTGCAGAAGAATGTCTCTAAGAATTCTCGCTTGTTGAACGGCGGCAATGGTTAGAGTGGCTTCAGATTCACCGCTACTTACAGAGGCTTCATACCATTTGGCGATCGCATCTCCAATCCCTGCTGTTAATGTACGTAGGGGCGCGGTTTTTATCAAGGCATAGTCTAAAATTAACAGATTGGGACTTTGGCTTAGGGTCACGTCGTAGGCAAATGCTCCTTGGGGTGAATATATATTAGATAGAGCAGTCCAGGCGGCACATGTAGCTGCCGATGTAGGTATTGTTACCACTGGCAATCTACATTGATGTGCTAATAGTTTAGCTGTATCTAGGGCTTTACCTCCCCCTACTCCGATAATTAAATCTTTTTTTGCTTCTGTGACTGTTGTTTTTAGGGTTTCTAAAGAAGACTCACAACAATCTGGACTATAGGTGATTAATAAGCTATCTAAATTATGTTTATTTAGTTTTGGAGTTAATTCAGTTTCTACTAAAGGTTGAGAATGTTTTCCGGTAACAATCAAAGGAGATTTACCTAAACAGGAGATACTTTCTACTGCTGTTGCTAGGATATTTTCTCCTTTAAGCACTTGGTGAGGTGCAACTAACAAAGGACTAATTTGAATTGTTTTGGTTTGTTTCATAGGTTAACTTGAATAAATTAGTAATTAATCAGTTTTCAGGGCCGCCAATAGTTGAGTATAATCTGGTTTTGTGGTTATCTTGGTGTTTTCGTTTACCTCAAAAGTTTTATTAACAGCTTCTGGTGTATTGAGTACCTGTAAACACAAGTGAGCGATCGCCTCTCTACTCACCTGACCTTTTAGATTATCCCCTTGATCTAAGCATAACTCTTTATTCCCGGGTTCTTCAGTCAGGGCACAGGGGCGGATAACTGTATAGCGTAATCCACTTTTACGAATTACCTCTTCTCCTGCTAGTTTCCAGGTTAAAATCCCTCCTAATTGCTCATTCATTCTCACGGCGGGGGGTTCTTTTTCTAAATCTAAACCAGGGCGATTAATCCTAGTCACTCCTGCTGAACTAATTTTGATAAATTGGGGTGTTTTGCTTTCTTTGCCGTAAGCTTTGATATTTTCTATTTCCAGGCTAAATAAACCTGGGCTAAAACGGGGGTTAAGTTTACCGTCGTATTCAAATTTACTGAGCATTAATTGCAAGCAATACACTTGACTAGAGTCAAAAGCTGGGGCATCCTTCACTATTTTGGCTCTTTTTGTCGGAATTAGTTCCCTAAAAGGTACTTCTATAGTTTGGATATAGTTATATATGGTATCAAAAGAATAACAGTAGGCCAGGCCATCCCATTCTCCAGAACAACGGATAATAAATTTATAGCGTTTTCCGTCTCCCTTGATTCTCAAGACAATACCCTTATAGGCGGATAAATCTAGGGGTGTGGTGAAATTACGACTTCTCACCGAAGCAAAACCTCCGTTATTTTCTGTAGAAACATTCCCAGAAAATATAGCCTGATCTTCCCCTAGGCGCATTTGACTTTCACTGACGCCACCCATTACCACATCATCAAGGGCACCCCAAAATTCTCGTATATCTTGGTTAGGGTTGGTGAAGTCAAAGATTAATCTTTGGTCTGAGTATAAATTATGTTTTACTACGGAGAGCAGATTTTTAGCGCCTTGGTATTCTACCATTTCTGGACTATCCACCACTTCTGGTAGATAGAATTTAACTCCTTGATAATATTTTTCTCGCTTGGGGGTATCTCCTTCTACTGGTTGTACTTTTACCCCTGTACAATCTATAACTGCTGATACATTTTTTAAGAGTTTTGGGGTTAGAGTTTCTGGTATAGTTAAATCTCCCTCAAATAATTCTACTTTTTCTCCTAATATTTCCTTTGCTTTTTTTGCATCTCTTACTAAAGCTCGCACTTGGTAGTTATTTTCTAATAGTAGTTTAACTACTCTTTTTCCTACACCACCTGTGGCGCCTGTTACTAAAATTAAACCCATAGTTGCTAATTTTGCTTCCTGTAATTTTTTGGCCTTTTTATTGCTAAATATTTTTTTGTATGGTACTCAAAAAGGGAATCACTTCAAAATAAGTGACTGTCTCCCATAATCTCTCTAGTTTCATAACTTTTTTTCTTTTTCATTTTTATTTTTTTTATAACCTACACCCTACCTTGAATTCAACTTTTATGCTTAATTATTTTATATAACTATATGTATAAAGAAGCAACATAATCTCCATAGCCATTGTAAGGTAGAGTTTCCTTAATATCCCAGGACAAATTAGGACCATTGCTAATAAATTTTTCCGTAGCCTGTGACCAACGAGGATGGGGTTTATTGGGGTTAACATTAGCCTCGAAACCATATTCATTAGGGGCAATTGTGTTCCAATAGGTAGCTGGTTGTTCTGCTAAAAATTCAATTTTTACAATGGATTTAGCACCTTTAAACCCATACTTCCAGGGAATCACCATGCGAATTGGGGCACCATGTTGTTTTGGTAAATCATGTCCATAAATACCCACAGCAAAAAAGGCCAACTCATTAGCCATTTCTTCAATACGTAAACCTTCTTGATAAGGCCATGGTAAAGAACCAAAACTAAAACTAGGGCCTGTGGTAATTTCTGGGTCATAAAAAGATGTAAAGCGGACATATTTAGCTTGGGAATTAGGTTCTACTGCTGCTATCAAAGCTTGCATGGGAAAACCTATCCAGGGTAAAACCATTGACCAAGCTTCTACACAACGGAAGCGATAAATACGTTCTTCTAGAGTAAATTGACGCTTAATATCATCAATGTCGTAGGTTTGGGGATTTTTTACTAAACCAGTTACTTCTACTTTCCAGTTATCAGTGGGTAAATCTTGGGCTTTTAACCATATTTTTTTATTACCACCAAACTCATAGAAGTTATTATATTGACCTGCTAAAATTTCATCTGTAACTGGTCTATCTACTTTCGCAAAAGCTGGATTAGTTTTAACTCCCTTGATTGTTGGTAAATTTAAACTAGTTTCTAAAGCCGTTTGAGATACTGATTTTTGACAGGCAGTAAGGGGTGATAAACCTGCAATTAAACCAGCACCTAAAGCTGTTTTGAGAAAACGACGGCGATTAAAGTAA
This sequence comes from Johannesbaptistia floridana, assembly GCF_057440575.1. Lineage (NCBI taxonomy): Bacteria > Bacillati > Cyanobacteriota > Cyanophyceae > Chroococcales > Cyanothrichaceae > Johannesbaptistia > Johannesbaptistia floridana. The sequence continues at coordinate 17,726 of NZ_JALKVM010000029.1, read as the reverse complement.
ATATGGGGTGGAGTTATTTGATTTTCAGGAGATTGCCAAGGTTTAGGTAGGTGAATATTGCTCATAATTTTGAGTTGACGGTGCTTATACTTGTCAGTATAGCGTTTTCTCCATTTGAGGCAGGGCAGCTCAAATCTTGCATCTTTACCTCATGTTACTGGTTGAGGTTGAGTAATGAGTTATGAGTTAGAGAATTAATGCGATCGCGCTTAAAAATTGGTTGACCAAAAAAGCGTATTCAGTACTTTTGTTCTCTTGACCCTTTTCTTAGGCGAAAGAGAAATAAACTTTTTCTGAGGTTAAGTTAGTACTTATGTACTGGTGCAAGATCTAAGTTAAACGTGCTTTGCAACCCCACACATAATTATCCACTGCATTTAATTCATTTATTGCGTTTATTGTGTTAATGTGTTATCTTAGAAAAAAACGGATTCAAGAATATGCGACTATGAGCTCAATCTTAAAGAAGCAAAATCGACCGACCGCACAGGATGCTGAAATTGCCAAAATTTCGGGTGAGATTCTATCGCGCTATGCTCAAAAAGAACGCCCTTTGAAGCTTCGTGTTGTTGATGGAGAGCGTTCTGAACCTGTTAATCTTCCTGTTGGTGCCGTCGCTCTTCTTATGGATATTCTTGAAGAGATGGCAGCAGGACGGAGTGTGACCATTATTCCTCAAAATGCAGAATTAACTACAATTGAGGCGGCTTCCATGCTATGTGTTTCCCGTCCTTATCTCATCAAATTGCTTGAGAGGGGCAGTATTCCTTATCGGAAAGTGGGAAAGCACCGCCGTATACGTCTGGAAGATGTCATGGCTTACAAGCAGGCAATAGATAAAGAAAGGGAAAAAGTGCTCGACCAACTCGTGGCAGAAGCACAGGAATATGACATGGGTTATAATCTTCCATGAACTTGGACACTGTGCTGTTCGATGCCAATGTTCTTTATCCTGCGCCTTTGCGAGACCTTCTCAGATATTTTTCAGGCAAGATGGACGGCAGATATTCATGAAGAATGGATTGAAGCGCTTTTAAGAAATGAACCAGATCGAAAGAGAGAGCTGTTGGACCGAACCGCGACTTTATGGATCGCTCAACCCGCAATTGCCTGATCACAGGATATGAAATGCTCATTCCTTCTCTTAACCTTCCCGATAAGGACGATCGCCATGTGTTGGCCGCAGCAATCGTCGGACGGTGCGATGTCATTGTTACCCAGAATATTAAGGATTTTCCCGAAGAAACTCTTGTTTCTTTTGGTATTAAAGCCCAACGTCCCGACGATTTTCTCGAATACTATCTCGATCAGGTGCCAAGCATATTCTGTGTTGCTGTGCGAAAAGTTCGGACTCGCCTAAAAAACCCGCCTTTCACCGTGCAGCAATATCTTATGACACTTAAACGCCAAGGACTCGTTAAAACAGCATTGGAATTGGAGCAGTTCTCTGACCTTATTTAGCATAAGTGAAATATAACGAACAACTGAAATTTCGAGGGATAGTCTACTCATATCTTCCACCAGAACTTATGTACTAATTTTTAAGGAAAAATGTTCTTTATGGTTAATTCTCTATAATCTTTGTATACTAGGGGTTTAACATCAATTCTTTTACTTCAAAACTTCAAGACTTATTACTAATTACTCAACCCTCACCAGTAGCTTTTGCTAAAGGTGGAAGATCTGAGTCTAGGGGAATTAATACGTATGGCGATCGCTGTTTTTACCAGAATCGCCATAAGTAAAAGATATAATTTTAAGAACGATTGATTAATTCTTGTTCTTCCACTGCTTCCATGGAAACAGAGGGTCGAAGTTGCTCTTTTTGAGCATGAGTAAAGTACAAAAGTGAACCAACGAAAATACCACCACCAATTAAATTACCGATAGTTACAGGCAGAAAATCCCAAAAAACCATATCTATCCCCGATATAGGTGCTCCCAATGCCATACCCGTAGTGATAAAAAACATATTAACCACAATGTGTTCCATTCCTAGGGCTACGAAGGCCATAATCGGAAACCAACAACCCAGAATTTTACCAGGTACAGATTTACTGACAATTCCCATCATTACAGCGATACAGACAAGAAAGTTACAAATAATGCCGCGAACGATGAAGAGTATAAAACCAGTCATTCCTAGTTCTTTAACTGCGACACTTTTAGCCAGGGCGATCGCCATAATTTTTTCCCCCACAGCATTGGGCTCAATAGTGCCACCATTAGTGAGAGAATAAGACATTAACAAAGCCACACTTAAACAACCAAGAAAATTAGCTAAATAAACCCAAAGCCAATTATACAAAGCCTTGTTAAAACGAACTCTTCCTGCTAACATAGCACAAGCCATTAAAGCAAAGTTCCCTGTTACTAACTCCATACCAAATATCACGATAGTTGCAAATCCCCAGGGGAAGAGAAGAGCGCCTAAAAAGGGAATTCCTGATTGGGTCACTACTGTAATTGCTAAGGTAGTAGCAACTCCAAGAATTGCTCCCGAATAAAAACCGCGAACTAATAAATCTTTAATAGCAAGACGAGATTTTGTTTCTCCCGCTTTAACAGCACTTGTCACTAAATCTGGTGGTGCAACGTAATCCATTACTAAAACTCCTTACTAATAATTAAAATTTACATTTACTTAGAATTCATATAGTGTTACCATTTTTTGTAGGGTAAAAATTTACCGCACATGGTAACTTGAACGCGATCGCCTTTAGGATCTTCTACTTTGTCAACTTCTACAGAAAAATCGATTGCACTCATAATTCCATCGCCAAATTTTTCATGAATCACCTCTTTGATTGGCATTCCATAAACCTGCATAATTTCGTAAAAACGGTATATTAGGGGATCTGTGGGAATAACCGGGTCTAGAGAGCCTTTTATCGGAGGAATAGTCAATTCTTCTGCTAAAGATTCAGATAATCCTAGGAGACTAACCAGTTTTTTAGCTTCACTCTCATCTGCACTAGCTTGACGATAAATTACAGCAGCAATCCATACTTCATCTCGTCCTAATTCTTTTTCTAATTCACTAAAACTAATTCCTGTTTCTTTTTTTGCTGCTAAAAGTTTACTGGTAATTTCTGCGATCGCCATTTATTTAAATCTCCTCCATTTTGTCGTTAATAAAAGCTATAGTCACTAAAAGTCGGCTCATCTTCAGCTCAAACTTGTATCTCGACCAGCAGTTACTGCTTGTGAATTTCAATGACAAAATAATTGCCCAATTAATTAAAATCCACTTATTTTTTTAGTACTGATGTTCTAGCACAAGATTTGAGCTCAAGCTATTTAGGAGTTGCACCAAATTCTTTAATTAATAAATCCTTTAACACTGGTTTAAGATCCTCACAAGGGATACTTTTTTGTTTAAGAGAACCAAGTTTTGCATCCTTACCAACTTTTCCGCCTGTGAATAAATTGACTCCTTCTACAACTTGACCATCTTTTTTTGCTTTAGTACCGATTAAGCCAATATCACCAGCTTGAGCTTGTCCACAAGAGTTAGGACAACCTGTCCAGTGAATTCTGACTCTTTCAGGAATATTTAGCTCATTATCTAATTCTTCGGCTAATTTCATCCCTCGTTGTTTAGTTTCTACGAGAGCAAAATTGCAATAGCGGGCACCAGTACAAGAAATAAGCGATCGCATTAATGGAGTAGGATTAACAGGATAACGGGCTAAAATAGGTTCGCTTAAAAAAGCCTCTACATTGTCATTAGCCACATAAGGGATAATAAAGTTTTGCTCAACAGTGGCACGAATTTCTCCATTACCATAAACATCTGCTAAACGAGCAATTTCAAACATCCCCTCTGCATCTAAACGCCCGGCGGGAATATGTAGGCCAATATAGCTATAACCATCTTGTTTTTGAGGATGCACCCCTAAATGGTCCCGTTTTTCCATGGTAATTTCATCTTTGAAGGCAGCAGTTTCTAAAGACTTACCTAATTGTTTCTCTACCTGATTACGGAATCCTTGCACACCCCATTTATCAATTAACCACATTAGGCGAGCTTTACCTCGATTTTCTCGTAAACCTTCATTTAAACCATTTTCGGTATAAACTGTAAGGATTGCGTGAGATAATTCAATAACTTCATCATTGGCACGCACCCATACATCCATGGGGATTGCTTCTGCACAACGTTGAGCTGATAAATAACCACCTACAAGCACATTGAAACCGAATTCTCCCTCTTTGTATGCAGGAATAAAAGCAATATCATTAATTTCTGCATGAATTGAGTTGTCTCTTGCACCATCGATGGCAATATTAAACTTACGAGGTAAATTACTAAAAGCATAATTACCTTTACCGTTATTAGTAATCATGTCCTGCAATTTTTGGTTTAATTCCCTCGTATCAAACAACTCATGAGGATCAATCCCGGCAACAGGGGAACCTGTTAAGTTACGCACGTTGTCAAAACCAGATTGATAGGTTGTCATTCCCACATTTTCTAATTTACGGAAAATTTCAGGAATATCTTCAATATGAATGCCACGTAATTGAATATTCTGACGGGTGGTAATATCCGCACTTCCATCATCCCCATAACGTTGAATAATTTCTGCAAAAGTACGCATTCTTTCACTATTGAGGTCTCCATTGGGAGTACGTAAACGGAGCATAAATTTCCCTGGAGTTACGGGACGAAAGAAGATACCCAACCATTTTAAACGTAAATTCAGGTCGGTTTCGTCAATCGCCTCCCAACCAATTTGGGCAAATTTTTCTATTTCCTCTTTTACGTCTAAACCATCCTTTGCTGCTTTTGCAACTTCTACCTTATTTAGTTTTACTTTTTTTTCAACATCAAAAGTCATATTTTGACCTCGTTAACAATGACTAGAAATTTAGACAGCTAAGTCCCTGATTTATATCTGATATTGTGAACATGATAAAAGTTATCTTGGCAACAATTCGTTACATTAACTACTAAACTAATTATTTTTTGAGTTTTTTGTATTTTTATCATGCGTTTTTTTCATAATGCTTGATTTATAGCAATGACCAAATAGATGTTTACAGTTATCATGAAAAGCCCCCCGAGTTTGCGGGGGGGGAAGGGGGGATCTGTAAATATAAATATTGTTAACACTACAACGCTCATTGCTATATGTTCTAGAGCAAAGGCAAGATTTGGGTTTTTAAGGATTTGCATCAATATTTACTTATATAATTAATTAAACATTAATGTTGGGTTTCGTGCCTCAACCTACAAAATCTAGTCTGAATACGCCTTTAGGGTCAACCAATTTTTAAGGGCGATCGCATTAATTCTTTAACTCATTACTTCAAGACTTCAAAACTTCTTTCACTTCAAAACTTCTTACTCATTACTCAACTCCAACCAGTAACATTAGGTATAGATGCTTTGGTGTAAGTGAAGGATTGTATGCTTCATAATTTGTGGCAAAAGAACCCAAAATTTTGCTAAAAAAGTTAAATATTAACGTTTACGAATAATCATTAACGGGATTTCTTATTAACATGAATACTGACATCAATTCCGATACTAGGAAATTAGGAATCTTTTCTCTAACAATTTTGCTTGTATCTGCCCACTATGGTTTGGGTTTTCTCTTAGGGACTAGTGAGCAGGTTATATACCATGGCATAGGAGGCAGCCTTTATGCAGTCTCCATCGGCTTGGGATTTTTGTTCTTTTTAATATTGGCAAAATTTTACTGGCAGCAAGCAGAACCAATCTGGACACTGTTGGGCAACCGCTACGGGAAACCAGTCAAGGTCGGAGTAGGTTTGATGTCCTGGCTTTCACTAATTGGCATTGAGGCAGTACAAATTATTGCAGGAGCAGCTATTCTTGCTGTAATAGGAATAAATACTTTGACTAGTATGGTGGTTTTAACTTTACTGTTTTGTTTACTTTCTCTACTGCCTTTAGAAAAAGTAAGTTGGATTTTACGAGGCTTACTATTACTAAATATATTAGTTTTAATTTACAGTCTTTGGGCATTGCAGGGCTTACCCATTTTGGTAGAATCGCCCGTAGATTTTGTGACTTCTCTATCCCAAAATGAAGCAGGACAAGAGCTTGGTATCTTTCTCTCCACCATTTTATTAGTGGCGATAGACATGAAGTGTCAGCAGTATCTAGTTTCTGCTAAAGATGTCCGTACAGCTATTTGGAGTTGCTGTTTCGCTTCTGTAATCCTTGTGGCATTAGCTTTACTTCTTTCTACTGTGGCGATCGCAGCTCAACAAGCAGGAATTATCTCTCCCAATTTGGATGGTAAAGAAGTGATCCCCTATATTTTGGCATGGGTAAGTGGTGGGACGGAAAATTTTTTAGGCTTAGTAGCGATCGCGACTCTGGCAGTTCCTGCTCTCGGTTTGGGCAGTAGTGTCCTACGGATACAGACTAAAACTTTTTGCGACCTGGAAATAATACCTAAATGGTTGAACCCTCTTTTGGATAGTAGCAAAAGCTACTCTATTCTAATTACAGTAGTTAATGCTTTACTAGCCCTGGCCGTTGCTTTTCGAGGTGGAGAAATTGTTAATTTAATTCTCTTTTTTTATGCCACCTATATCTCGGCCGTGTGGATTCCTTTTATTGCTTATCTTTTAGATTATCTCGGTACGTATAGTTTTTCTGCCAACAGCGTTAAAATTTCCTTGTTAGTAGGTAGCGTCTCGGCTTTAGGCACCTTATTATTGATTTTGCTCGAACCAGAATCAATTATCTTTGGTAGCTATCAGTTAACTATTGCAATCACAGGTATGGGTATGGCGACAATCAGTCTTTTAGTTATGGCAGTAGCAGAAAGATTTCTTCCTCTCCCTGTGGTGGAAAAAGAAATTAGTAACTAATAATCAACTTGACCCAGATAAAGTTAAATCCGTTACTGTTTTGATAAACAGGTCTAAATCAATGGGTTTAGCAATATAGGCACAAAAGCCAGCATTGAGAAGGGAATTGCGATCGCTATGGGAGGCATAAGCAGTCATGGCAATTGACTTGAGTTGTGGAAAATTACTGCGCACAAACTCAATTAAACTATAACCATCTGCTTCTGGCATAGAAATATCGCTAATTAACAAATCGAAGTTGTTAGTTGTTAATTTTTCTAAAGCCTCCTGGACGGAAGATACGGCTGTAACTTTAGCGTTACATTTTTCCCAAATAATAGTAATCAATTGTAAACTATCTAGTTCATCGTCTACCAGTAAAATATTAAATTCTGCTAGTTGAGGTAGATTGCTAAAAGAATTAAGATTTTCTGATTTTTTTGGCGCGGTGGAAACTGAGGGAATTGGCAGCTTAACCCTAAAGGTTGACCCTTGATTCTTGCCTGGACTGAATGCCTCTACACTTCCTCCGTGTAATTCGCTCAAATGACGCACAATCGCTAATCCCAGTCCTAAACCTCCATAAGACCGACTAGGAGAACTATCAGCTTGGCGAAAGCGCTCAAACAAATATCGTATAGTCTCTGGTTCTAAACCAATACCTGTGTCTGTAACTTGTAGTTCAATCAGGTCATCTATTCGCTCTAATTCCACTGTCACCTTACCCCCTTGAGGAGTAAACTTGATAGCATTAATTAGTAAATTCCAGACAATTTGATGTAAACGTTCTGGTTCTCCATTGATAGTTACCACCTCCGGCTTTGACTCGTTATCATCATCTTCAACCAGTAATATAGACTTTGAGATTAGAGACTCAGTAAAATATGTAGTCATTTGTGATTATTTATCATCTAGTTTGTTTTCCTTCAAGCCAAAAACGACTGCCATTGTCCGTACTAGATTCTACTCCTATTTGACCTCCTAAACGTTCCATGCCTTTGCGGGCGATCGCCAATCCTATACCTGTACCTGCATAGGTATCAACACCGTGAAGTCGCTCAAAAATTTTAAAAATTCGTTCGTGATGTTCTTGAGAAATACCAATGCCATTATCTTCTACATAAAGGCGTAGGTATTCATTGTTGCTTTCACTCCAAATTTTGATTCGAGGTTTAACCGACGGTTCAACGAACTTTAAGCTATTATGCAATAAGTTAGTAACAATTTGAGTCAAAATTGTATAATTACTAATCATACTGCCTAGGGGTTTAATAACAGTAATCTCTGCTTCCTTTTTAGTAATTTCGGTAGCCAAGTTTTTTTGAGCTTCTTCAACTACAGTATTAATATCTACTGATTTTTGAGGGTATTTATCGCTATTTGACGCTGGGTAATATTCTTTCCTATCTGTAATGCTCCGGTAATTTCTCCTGCTGCATTCCTCAGGGTGTGATATCTTATTTCATAGTAATTGCGTTGGCGATTAACATCCCCAAATTCTGCTTGAATAGTAAATTCTTCTCCTCCTAAAGCTTTTTGCCACACATTCACAGCATTAGCTTGTTCTTGAGGTAAGTGTTGTAAAGCATCGGTTAGCTTGGTTCCTATTTTAATCTGATAACCGAATACTTTTAAAAATTCTTGTTCGTAGGCTTGGCTAAACAAAACATAGCGTAAATCCGTATCTAATACCGCGGTCAAATCGTCGTTAGCGTTAATGATTGCCTTGAGGAGAGAGTTTTTTTCTACTTGGTCTTGATTTAGATTTTCTTTTTGAGTTTTAGTTGTACTTATAACCGTATTTGTCAGCCATGATATAGCCCAGGAAAATGCAGCTAATAATACTAAGGAAATAAGAATAATTAATAAAAATTGTTTTGGGAATAAAATAAACTCCCAAATTAGGTAAGGTGCTAGTCCCGTCAACAGGAAGGCGAAAATTAAAATTTTACCCCGAGAAGGTTGTGTTAGAGCTAAAAGACTCTTCATAGTTGAGGAGGGTTAAGATCTTGATTATACTTAAATTTTAGCATTGCGCACCTAAAGTTTGGTCATCTTTAGTGGTAGGGAAATTTTTTAATAGTGTCGGAGAAACATTACCTTTGCTATAATAGGAATTTGTGAATTTTAAGAGACAGGAATAAGGAGGAGATCGCACTTTGACTAAGCGGACATTAGAAGGAACTAATCGCAAACAGAAAAGAAAATCGGGGTTTAGGGCGCGGATGCGTACTAAAAACGGGCGCAAAGTAATCAAAGCTAGGCGCCAAAAAGGAAGAGTGCGTTTATCTGTGTAAAAAGTAACTGTTTTACCCTCTTTGCGAGCGTGAGCTTACCTAAAGCAAATAGACTCAAATCATATCGAGATTTTCAAACTGTTTACAAGTTAGGGAAAAAATACGAAAGTGCCCATTTGATTCTGAGGGCACTGCTAGACTCAGAAAATTCTCTAAATGAGTCACAACCAGTACGTATTGGTATTTCTATCAGCCAGAAAGTCAGTAAAAAAGCCGTGATACGTAACCGTATTAAAAGACAACTGCGCTCAGTATTACGACAATTTTTGCCTGAGATGAAAAAAACAGGAAAAATGGTAATCGTAGTAAAAAAAGGGGCAACAGAATGTCAATTTGAGCATTTTTTGAGAGAATTAAAAGAGTTGTTATTAAAAGCAAAAATCATCCATGGGAATTAAAGAAGATACATTCTACGAAGGAGGTCCTCATATTGGGGATCTAATAATCAATATCTTATTAGGATTTACAGTAATATGTTTACCCCTAACTGTGGGAGCAATTGTTCGGGCACTATGGTTAAGATATAAGATAACTAACCGTCGAATTTCCGTGACAGGAGGTTGGAAGGGAAATGATCGCAGTGATATTATTTACTCAGAAATAGTAAAAATAATCAAAATTCCCAGAGGCTTAGGTTTATGGGGCGACATTGTGGTAACTCTCAGAGATAAAAGTCGTCTAGAAATGAGAGCGTTACCTAAATTTCGAGAGATTCATGATTATATTGCTGAAAAAGTGGCTGATAAAACCGGAAAATCAGTAGAATCACTCACCAGTTACTAAACAAAATATAAAAAGTACTAAAGCGGAAAATTGAAAAAATGCTCGGAAGCGGATTTATCACCAACAATATCATGTTACCAATCCTGGATTTTTTTTACGGGATTGCACCTAGTTACGGATTAGCAATTATTGCCCTGACTTTGTTAACACGTTTAGCAGTTTATCCCCTTAGCGCAGGGCAAATTCGCAATATGCGGAAAATGCGCATAACTCAACCTTTGATGAAAGAAAGACAAGAGGAGATTCAGCGCAAGTACAAAGGAGATACTAAAAAACAACAGGAAGAAATGGGTAAACTAATGCAAGAATTGGGTAACCCTCTGGCAGGATGTTTACCACTAGTCGTGCAGTTACCGATACTTCTAGCCTTGTTTGGTACCCTCAAAGGTTCCCCTTTTGCTGATATTAACTACTCTGTTAATGTACAAGTTTTGCCACCAGAAAAAATAGAACAAGTAGATTTTCAAACTTACAGCACGAAAGCTCAAAATATCTACATTACAGACGGAGAACATTATCGAGTCTCGGCAATTCTTCCAGGAGGCAATAAATTAGCAGTGGGAGAAAAAACCAAGATTGAATTGCAAACCGAGGAAGGCAAACCCTTGAGTCAATTAGTAGGTGAGGATTTAGACTCACCAATTCAACCTAAGTGGGAAATAACTAAGGGGGCAGAAAGAGTTAGAATAAATGAAGATGGAGTAATAGAAGCGATAGAACCAGGAGATGCCACAGTTAAAGCAATAGTTCCCGGAATCGCTGCTGACAAAGGCTTCTTATTTATTAAAGCCCTTGGAAGGGTAGGGGTAACTGCCCCTGATGGCACAATTAACTGGGATATTCTTGGTATGGTTATTTTCTTTGGTTTCAGTATTTATGTAAACCAACAGATATCAGGACCAAGTGGCGGTGCTGGAACACAACCACAACAACAAACTATTAACAAAATAACACCAGTGTTGTTATCAGGAATATTTTTGTTTTCTCCCCTCCCTGCTGGAGTTTTAATGTATATAGTGGTAGCAAACTTGTTTCAAATGTTACAAACTTTTATTTTGATGCAAGAACCATTACCAGAAAACCTGCAAAAATTGGTAGCAGAACAAGAAAAAAGCGAGAAAACACGCAAAGAGTTACCATTTGAGCCTAATAAAAAATCTAAAAAGAAAGAAAAGCCGTCAGCATAATACATGAATGAACTACAGATTCAAAGAGGTCAGCAGTGGTTGACCCAACTAGTTAAATTAATGGGAATAGAGACTCAAGTCGAGATGAGTAAAACCGAGGAAGAAGCAGAAGGAACTGTTTCTTGTTGGCTGACAATCGATGAATCTCATCTCACACCTTCAGATGTTAGTTTAATCATCGGTGAACAAGGAGAAACCATTGATGCAATTCAATATTTAGCCAATGCCATACTCCATATAGGGTCAACAAACAAACAATCTAGCTATTTTGTGATTGAAATCAATGGTTACCGAGTTGCCAGAGAAAGTCAATTAAAAGAATTGGCTCAACAATTAGCTGAACAAGTGAGGTCAACAGGACAAGAAGTAGAAGTAACATCTCTATCTTCGGTGGAAAGACGTCAAATACATAGCTTGTTGAGTCAATCTGAAGACCTACAGACAGAAAGTAAAGGTCAAGAACCAAATAGACGCTTAGTAATAAGATTACGCTAAGGAGACGTAGCCAAAGATGAAACCTATTTATATTCCAGACTTGCTCAAACTCCCCTGGCAAACCAAAACCATAGAATTTGAGGAGTTTATCCCAGGAATAGAATGTTTAACCCCCACTAGAGGGAAAATCAAAATAGGCCACCATGGAACTTATTTGGAAGTTAAGGCGGTAGCAGAAACAATTGTTACCTTAACTTGCGATCGCTGTCTGCAAAACTATAACCATCGTATTCATTTAGATACTTCTGAATTAATTTGGCTCAATCGCTGTGATCAGAGACAATTATCTTGGCGCAGTGAAAAAGAATTATCTACAGAAGATCTCAACGAGAGTATACCCAGTAACGGTAATTTTGAACCGACTATATGGTTATATGAACAGTTATCTTTGGCTATGCCTGTTCAACAATTGTGTAGCCAGGATTGTCAACCGCCTCAATACCAAAAAACTGATCAAGAAACTCCGATTGATAGTCGTTGGTCTAGTCTAGTCTCACTTAAAAATAATTGGAAACAACAATGAGTTTTTCTCAAGATTTAGAACTATTACTAAGGGCTTGTTACCCTTTGATTTATATACCTACGGGGGAAGAAGAACGTTTAGAAACTATAGTAACTAGTTGCGCCCAAAAACTAAATAATCGTAGTGTTTATATCTGGGATTTCGTAGATGGTTATCATGATCACCCTAATTATCTAGGCTTCGGTAAACGTAACCCCTTACAAGCCTTGGAGTTATTAGAAAAATTACCAGAAAAAAGTAATGGTATTTTTATTTTACGAGATTATCATCGATTTCTAGAAGATGTAGCTATTTCTCGTAAATTGCGCAACTTAGCACGAAGTTTAAAATCTCAATCCAAGAATATTCTCATCGTTGCTCCTGTGATTAATATTCCCACAGAGTTGAGTGAAGTGATTACTGTACTAGATTTTGCTTTGCCAAGTGCCACAGAAATTAGAGAAGAAATCGAACGACTCCTAGGTAGCTGTGGACAATCATTAAATCAAGAGCTTTTAGCAGATTTAGTCCGTGCCGCTCAAGGACTTTCCCTGGAAAGAATTAGACGAGTATTGAGTCTGAGTTTAGCTAGTCATGGTCAGATAGAAAAGGAAGATGTAGAACTAGTATTAGCAGAAAAACGCCAATCTATTCGCCAAACTCAAATCCTAGACTTTTACCCCGCTAAAGAACAAATATCTGATATTGGAGGCTTAGATAACTTAAAAGATTGGTTACTACGCCGGGGAGGCTCCTTTAGTGAGCAGGCTAGAGCTTATGGTTTACCATATCCTCGGGGATTACTTCTTGTAGGTATTCAGGGGACAGGAAAATCCCTAACGGCTAAGGCGATCGCCCATCACTGGCATTTACCTTTACTCCGGTTAGATGTGGGGCGTCTTTTTGCCGGGTTAGTGGGTGAATCGGAATCTCGTACTAGACAGATGATTACCCTGGCGGAAGCTTTAGCACCCTGTATACTTTGGATAGACGAGATTGATAAGGCTTTTGCAGGAATCGAAGGCAAAGGAGATGGTGGCACCACTAGTCGTGTTTTTGGTACCTTTATTACCTGGTTGGCTGAGAAACAGTCACCAGTGTTTGTGGTGGCTACAGCTAATAATATTAAAGCTTTGCCCGCAGAAATGCTGCGTAAGGGACGTTTTGATGAAATATTTTTTGTGGGCTTACCCAATCAAAAAGAGAGAGAGGCAATTTTTGCGGTTCACTTGTCTCACCTACGCCCTCATAGTTTTCAAGAATACGATACCAAACGTTTAGCTTATGAAACCCCTGATTTTTCCGGTGCTGAAATCGAACAAACTCTCATAGAAGCCATGCACCTCGGTTTTAGCCAAAACCGGGACTTTACCACAGAAGATATTTTAGCCTCCGCTAGTCAGGTTATTCCTTTAGCGAGGACTGCCCAAGAAGAAATCCAATTTTTACAAAATTGGGCCGCTTCTGGTAAAGCGCGTCTAGCTTCCCAGGAAAATTCTCTCAATCAACGTATTCAAAATCAATTAGGGTAACAAGAAGTAAGCCTACCCTGACGGAGTGACAACAAGGTGAAAATGGAGGCAGGTTTTAGGTGTCACCTTGTCAGGTGTTAGGTTTTTTTATTGACTCTAAGGTTGAGGTGAAGGTAGGTATCAGGTTTGTCGGTGTTAGGCTACTGAAAAAATATAAATTATGAAAAATTTTAAAATATTACTAAAAGTAAGTATAAATACTTAAAAAAACTCATTACTCATTACTCATTACTTCAAAACTCAACCATCACCAGCAAATTTTGGCAAAGGTGCAAGATCTGAGTTTAGGGCCAACCTTACCAGCCTTTATTTCTGCTAATGTGTTGCGATTATTATCAGATAACTACAGTTTACGGAGTATTATAAATCCCGAGCAAGATTTAGCTAATTGTTTAGGTTAATTTGATTTTAATTATAGGTAAATCCTCCGTTAAATCTCTATGAAGATTAACGGAGGTAGGAATCATAGTTGGCTACCGCGTCTATATTGCATATAAGCAGCCATAAATAGTCCCGCAAGAGTTATGGGAATCAATCCTAATACTATTCCAAGTAGCAATGGTTCAATCACGAAAAATTTCCTCTGATACTAAATGAATTATCTCTAACTGTAAAATTATAGCAGAGAATTAAATAATCATAGAGCTTGAAATGACTATACACCGCAGTAATTAACTACGGTGTATTTTTCTAGCTGTATCTAATATTAATTAATTACTGTTTGATGCTTAGATACTGATAAGGATTCTACTAAGCTGCGCACTACAGCAATCATTTCTACTTCTGTATCAAGTTGATTAACCGCCGAACCTACACCAACGCCAGAAGCACCAGCGGCGATCGCCATTGGTACAGTTACGCTAGATAGTCCCGAAGCACACAATACTGGTACGGAAACAGCGCGGGAGATACTATAAGCTGCGGCCAAAGTTGGCGAAGCTTTTTCAATTAGTCCTAATATCCCAGGATGACTAGGCTGACTACTAGTGCCTCCTTCGGTTTGGATAATATCAGCACCCTCTGCTACTAAAGCTGAAGCTAATTCTACCTGCTCATCTAAAGGTAAAATATGGGGTACTGTTACTGAAAGAGTTATTTCTGGTAAAGCTTGTTTTGTGGCTTTGGTTAGCTCTAAAACTGACTCAGCAGAAAAATAAATTCCTTGGCCATAGAAACAATCAAAATTACCTATTTCTAACAAGTCTGCTCCAGCTTTAGCTGCCGCTACTAGTAAGTCTACTTCTACTGCTGATACACAGACAGGAATGCTAATAGTTTGACGAATTTTTTGAACTAATTGAGGATCGGCAGCAATATCTACAAATGTAGCTCCACCAGTTTCTGCTGCCTTAGCAATCATGGCCACTCGGGAAGCATCAAAATTGTTTAAACCGCTAATGATTTTTAGGGCTTTTCCTTGAGCAAAAGCTTGTTGTAATTGAGGATTCATCTATAATCAACCAATAACTTTAATTTTATTAGTTTACACGATTTGTCTTTTTAGTTGAATGGTTTTTCACTATATTAGGAATTGTTATAGTAAAGTATACTAGCAGTAAGGATAAATAAAAATGAAAGTATGACTGAGCCGAGTGCGATCGCCAAACTCTTAGAATTGGTAGCCCAAGGAAAAACTACTCCCGATGAAGCTCTATTACAGCTAAAACATCTAAGTTTTGAATCAGTAGAAGATTTTGCCAAAATAGATAACCATCGGCAACTGAGAACAGGTTTTCCTGAAGTGATTTGGGGTCCTGGTAAAACTACAGAACAAATCGTCGCTATTATGCAAACCATGCAAAAGCGATCGCACCTAGTTATGGCTACACGCATAGATGCTTCTGTGGCCGAAAAGTTACAAGAAGAAGTACCAAATTTAATTTACTATCCTATGGCTCGTATTTGCGCCATTGGTTCTCTTCATGCCTCAGTTGCCTATAAGGGTATAATTGGCATAATTAGCGCGGGAACTGCCGATTTACCTGTAGCCGAAGAAGCCGCCATCACCGCAGAACTTTGTGGCTTTAAAGTAAATCGTCTCTGGGATGTGGGAGTTTCTGGCATTCACCGCTTACTCAATCATCGTCATCTACTCACTTCTTTAGATGTTTTAATCGTGGTAGCGGGGATGGAGGGAGCTTTACCTAGTGTAGTTGCTGGCATGGTGGATTGTCCCGTTATCGGTGTGCCTACTAGTATCGGTTATGGCGTGAGTTTCCAGGGAGTTTCTGCTTTATTAACTATGCTGAATTCCTGTGCTGCTGGTATTGGAGTAGTTAATATTGATAATGGTTTTGGCGCTGCTATTTTAGCCGGGCAAATTCTACGTAAAGCTAATCAGTTACAGTAAATATGAATGCTTGAGGCGATCGCACCATAGCAGTAAGGAAAATCAAATTTCGTATCGGATGATCTCAATTTTATTAATTATCGTAAAATTTGCCACATAATTTTTGTGTAAGCGGCTACCATAAACTTAACATCTACCAAAAGTTATAATTTTTTGATAAAAATGAAGTACTTTAAGGGAATTTTAATGGTATTTGTAGTTATGGTTTTGTTTTTAATTACAAATCCTACTCCCGCTAACGCTCAAACTAATCCTTCTCAGTTAGCTAAAGCGGTACAAGAAATTGAAAATCTCGATGCCATGCGCTCCAGCTTGGCTTCTACCCTCAAAGATTCAACCATTAAACCTACTGGAGAAACTTTTAAACAGGTATGTAAACCAGTAGGGATGAGAGCAAAACAGTTAGGCCAAGAAAATGGTTGGCAAGTCAAACAGATTGCGACTAAGTATCGTAATCCTGCCCATGCACCGGATAATTTACATGCTGTTATGGCATTAGCTAAATTTCAAAATGATCCTGAGTTGATGGGATTTTGGGATTCAGAAACTATCGACGGTCAACAAGGGACTCGTTACTATCGTCGCATTAACGTTGAATCTACCTGTCTTGCCTGTCATGGGGCTAAAGATGCTCGTCCAGAATTTGTTAAAGATAAATACCCTCAAGATTTAGCTTTTGATTTTAATGTGGGAGACTTACGGGGAATGTATTCGGTGTTCATACCATATCTTGAAGCTGAATAATATAAAAAACAAATTAAAACAGGTAATTTATTCATGTGGTATTCAATTCAGAAATTTTTATCCCAATTAGTTATTGCCATCGCTTTAGTCTTGTTAATATTCATCGGGTTAGATAATTTCACAACTCCACAGGCTTTTGCTTCAATTCGTCAGATGGAAGAGGCGCCTGGACAAATATTAGTTCAATCTCGACATACTCTCAAAGACAATCGAGGTAATGCTTGGCAAGTAGTATTGTTTAAACGTACTAAAAATGATGGTTCAAGTACAATTCATCTGCGGTTAGTAGATTTTCCTGGGTTAGCGGATTTTGCTCACCCTAGCCCATTAACTATTACTACAAGTAGGGGAGGGGGAGATTCATTTAAGGCTGAAGATGTGTTTGCCACAAAATCCCCTGCTCCCAATGTAGGTGAATTTGATGTTCAAAATGTCATCTCTCAGTTACCCATAACTAGAATCAATTTATCTTTAGCTATGAAAGATAATAGCTTGATTGCAATATCTATTCCTGCTGAAGTGGTTTTAGAATGGCAGAGTATAGCCACTTGACTTGAAAAAGGCAATAGCCAGTAGGTTGGTTTCCCATAGGCGGTTAAAGGTCATGCAACTTAACACATAACAGTTGGAGACAAGGAGGTAAATTGTTGGGTTATCTCCCTGCCCAACCTACAATATCTGTCTATCATTAAAATAGTACCCGGAGAAAGTAGGGTGTGAAGTGCGCGAAGCGCGTAACGCACCATTTCATAGGGAAGTGATACTAGATCCGATTGTGAAATAGTAGTTATAAACCAGTAGGAGAGCGGGGAGAAAGTCAATTTAGGAGGGGCGCTTTGGCTTGCGCCCTAGCGAAGCTAATTAAACGGACTTGATATGACACCTCACATCGATTATGAATGCTATGGGCGATCGCATACGCCCTTAAAGGTCGCGCAACTTAACACATAACCGCTTCTAAAAATCTACTCAAATTTACTCAAACAGCAAAATAAGACAGAA
>NZ_JALKVM010000028.1:0-4296 GCF_057440575.1 Johannesbaptistia floridana | reverse complement strand
GGGTGAGCGAAATTTGCGCCCACCCGAGAGCAGCTTATCTTTTAAAAGGCAAGCCCTTGCCCTCATCTTACGTTGCTTATCCGGCCGTGATTATATCGCCTGTAAGAATATAATCAGATTGAGTAAACTCAGTAGTGTTTCTCAGGACGGCGAAAATATTATTAGTATTACTGTCTACAATATTAACGTTACCATTCCTGATGTCAATATTGAGCTCAGCAAAATCTAGATCACTACTGAGGAGGTCTTCACCTCGAACAAAGTCATTGATGCTATCTTTACCTTCGCCGGTTAAGACCACAAAGGTATCGGCGCCATTTCCACCTAAGAGGCGATCGCTTCTGGGTCCTCCATCTAGAAGATCATTTCCTCCTTCAGCTCTTAAAACATCATCTCCTCCTAATCCTTGAATGGTGTCATCATTATCCGTACCTATGAGAGTATCGTTGTTGAGTGAGCCTTCAATAATTGATGGCATTGGTGGCATTGGTGGTTCAGAGTTATTGACGATATAATCAGATTCTAGAAACTCAGTAGTATTTCTCAGGACGGCGAAAATATTATTAGTATTACTGTCTGCAAGATTAACATTACCATTCCTGACGTCAATATTTAGATCAGCAAAATCTATATCACTGCTCAATAGGTCTTCACCTCGAACAAAGTCATTGATGCTATCTTTACCTTCACCAGATAAGACTACAAAGGTATCAGCGCCATTTCCACCTAAGAGGCGATCGCTTCTGGGTCCTCCATCTAGGGTATCATTTCCTTCTTCACCTCTTAGGACATCACTCCCTTCTAATCCTCGAATGGTGTCATCGTTATCCGTACCTATGAGGGTATCGTTGTTGGGTGAGCCTTCAATGATTGATGGTTCAACGATGTCTGGTTCAGAGTTGATGAACAGATAATCCGATTCTAGAAACTCAGTAGTATTTCTCAGGACGGCGAAAATATTATTAGTATTACTGTCTGCAAGATTAACATTACCATTCCTGACGTCAATATTTAGATCAGCAAAATCGATATCACTACTGAGGAGGTCTTCACCTCGAACAAAGTCATTGATGCTATCTTTACCTTCACCAGATAAAACCACAAAGGTATCGGCGCCCTCTCCACCTAAGAGGCGATCGCTTCCTGGTCCTCCCTCTAGGGTATCATCTCCTCTTTCACCTCTTAGGACATCATTTCCTTCTAATCCTCTAATGATTTCACCATCACGAGTACCTATAAGGGTATCATTATTCGGTGTTCCTTCAATCACTGGGATGGGTGGTTGTACTTGATAGGGATAAATATAAGCCACTCCGGCATCTTCGCTCCCAGTATTATCCGCCTCTACACCTATGATTAGTTTTTCTCCTGAAATAGCCACGCTGCTACCAAAGTAATCATCTCGTTGTGGTGAGGGATTAGAGAAAGTTTCTAACAATTCTCCATCATTGGTATCAAACAAATAAACAGTCCCACTATCAACAGCACCACTGTCATCGCGACTTGCTGCAATTAGAGCTACATTGTCCTCAAGAGCTAAGGCTAGGCCAAAACGTTCATTGGCATTAGGCTGAGGATTCTCAAAAGTTTGTAGTAAGTCACCTGTGCTTGTGTCGTATAAATAGGCTATGCCAGCATTGTCAGCACCTGTATCATCAGTAAAGGCACCAATCAAGGCTCGATTTCCTTTAAGATTCAGAGATAATCCAAAGCGGTCATTGCTATCAGGTTGAGGATTATCGAAGGTTTGTAGTAATTGACCTGTATTGGTGCTAAATAGGTAGGCGGCACCTGCATTTTCGGCTTGGCTGTCATCAGCGAAAGCATCAATTAACACTTGATTTCCATCAATACTGACTACACTGCCAAATTCGTCACCCGCTTCTGGGGTAGGATTAGAGAAGGTCTGGAGTAATTGACCTGTATTGGCGTTAAAAAGATAGGCCATGCCACTATCTTGGGCTTGAGTATCGTCACCGTTAGCCCCTACTACCACCAAAGACCCATCAATACTCACACTGGTACCAAAGTTATCTCCCGCTTGGGGATTAGGATTATTCAGGGTTTGTAGCAGCTCTCCTGTTTGGGTATTGTATATATAGGCGGCACCACTATCATCGCCTCCGTTGTTATCTCCTTTGGCACCTATTACCATTAAATCACCCGAGATACTCACTGCTTCCCCAAATTCATCTCCTGCTTCTGGGGTGGGATTGGTTATGTTCAGCAATAATTGACCATTCTCACTATTGTATAAGTAGGCAGCACCTGCGGCTACTCCTTGTTCTTGATGGCGATTAGCGCCTACTAAAGCCAAATTGTTATCAATGCTTACGGCTATACCAAAGTTTTCGTTGACTTGAGGGCTAGGATTGAGAACTAATGGTAATTCATCAGTCTCGATTAGGTCTGTAATTTGAATTTCTAGGGTTTTTTCCAAGCTTACCCCACCCGAATCTGTACTACGTACCGTAACTAGGTAACTGGGACTGGTTTCAAAGTCTAGGAGGGAACCATCTTTTACTTCTAAACGGTTTCCGATGATTTGGAAGCGTCCTCCGGCATCGTCTACGAGGATATAACTATGGGTATCGTCTGTATCTGGGTCAATCGTGCTTAAATTACCCACTAAGGTACCAAGAGTCCGATTCTCTTCTACAGAGTTATTGTCAAGATTAATGTCTGTGGGTGCTAAATTAGAAGGCCGACCGTAAACTACATAGGTTTCCCCTGCTACAGGATTATTATTAGGATCTGCATAATAAGCTCCAATAATAACGTCGTCGAATCCATCTCCGTTAAAGTCTCCTGCACTACTTACTGAAATTCCTGAGCGGTCTTGGTCGCGAACTCCTTCTAAGACTATACCACTGTTACTATCTAAATTGGATAATTCTATGCTTGCATCAAATCCACTATTGCTGCCGAATACTATGTAGCTTTCTCCTGCATCAATTATTTCTCTATTTAAGCGGTCTGAGTCTGGGTCTCCATTAATTGCACCAATAATTACGTCATCAATATTATCTCCGTTGAAGTCACCAGCATTACTTACTGAAATTCCTGAGAAGTCGATGGTGTCAATACCGTTAATGACAAAACCATTGCTGCCATCAAGACTTGATAGGTTTAAACTTGCCCCAAAACCACTATTGCTGCCAAATACTACATAACTTTCTCCCGCACGATCTACCCTGTTAGGGTCAGCAAAGCGGGCACCAATAATCACATCATCAATTCCGTCGTTGTTGACGTCTCCTGCACTACTTACTGATTGACCTAAGCGATCGCTAGAATCCACTCCATTGATAACTAGACCATTACTGCCATTGAGACTCGATAGGTCTAAACTTGCACCAAAGCCATTATTACTGCCAAATACTATGTAGGTTTCTCCCGCAATATCTTTATTGTTGGGATCTGCAAAATCAGCTCCTATAATCAGGTCATCAATGCCATCTCCATTGAAATCTCCTGCACCACTTACTGCAATGCCTGAACGGTCACTTCCGTCAATCCCATTAATGACAAAACCATTACTGCCATCGATACTTGATAGGTCAAAACTGGAGCTTAAGCTACTATTACTCCCATAAATTACATAGCTTTCCCCGGCCGATAAGTTACCATTTGGGTCTCCACCATCAGCTCCTATAATCACGTCAGCTAAACCATCACCATTGACATCTCCTGCACCACTTACTGCTCTACCTGAACGGTCACTTCCGTCAATCCCGTTAATCACAAAACCATTACTACCATCTAAACTGGATAATTCTACTTTGGAGTTAAATCCAGTGTTTTGACCGAATACTAAGTAAGTTTCTCCCGCCCGGATTTTCCCGGTACTGTTAGATGTGGCATTGTATGCCCCGATAATCAGGTCATCGATGCCATCGCCGTTGAAATCTCCCACATTGCTGACGGAGAAACCAGAAGCATCTCCACTATCAATACCACTTAAAACAAAGCCGTTGCTCCCATTAAGATTGGATAGGTTTAAACTTGCCCCAAAACCTGCATTGCTGCCGAACACTACATAGGTTTCTCCTGCGGCACCTAGGCCATTGGGTTCTGCATCTGGGGCACCAATCATCAGGTCATTGAGATTATCTCCATTGATGTCTCCGGCATTACTTACAGAAAAGCCCGAGAGATCCCCACTATTAATCCCGTTGATTACAAAACCATTGGTTCCATCGAGAGTGAATAAGTCAATTTTTTCTTGCCTTATTATATTTACCCCATCAATAGTCACATTAACTGTGGCTGTATCTGTGCCACCATTACCATCGC